>CAMSEJ010000367.1 GCA_947057405.1 uncultured Roseburia sp. | reverse complement strand
GCATATCCGGATCCCCGTCGGTTACTGCTTTTGCGATCTGCTTTAACAGCGTTGTTTTTCCTGCCTTGGGCTGCGAAACAATCATTCCCCTCTGCCCTTTTCCAATCGGCGAAACAAGGTCTACAATCCGCATGGCAATGGATGCCCCGGGCTGCTCCAGCCGGATACGCTCGTTCGGGAAAATCGGCGTCAGATCCTCAAAAGGCTTGCGGCGCTGGGCAATGCTCGGATGAAATCCGTTGATGCTGTTGACGTAAAGCAGTGCGCTGAATTTCTCCTGCTGCGTCTTAATCCGCGTATTTCCGCTGATCATATCGCCCGTTTTTAAATTGAATTTACGGATCTGCGACGGGGATACATACACGTCCTTTTCCCCGGGGAGATAATTTTCGCACCGGATAAAGCCGTAGCCGTCCGGCATTACCTCCAAAATTCCATACGCAGCGATTCCGCTGTCCAAATCATCTTTTCCGGCAGGCGCTGCCGTATCTGTCATTGTGCTTTTTTCTTCCGTTTCCTGTGTTTTTGTCCTCACTTCCTCTTGCTCCTCTTTCATTTTTTTGATATCTTTTTCGTCTTCTGCCAGCATCAGCTCGATCAGCTGATCCTTCTTTAAGCCAGACAGGTTTTTTAATCCCCTTGCTTTTGCTACGCCGCGCAGTTCGGTAACGGGCAGACTTTCATATTTTTCTCTCATTCTAATACTGTCTCCTATTCATTATATCGTTGTATTGTTTGAGATATTTGTCTGATACGACAAAGACCGGTTTTTACCACTGATTTTCCTATTATACAATACCTTTCCCAAAATAGAAAGTACTTTTTTACGTCCCGGCGCATGTTTGAAACTTGATTTGTCCAAATTTTAATGCTATGATAAAGAAGTTCCGCACTAAATTTTCCCAAATCAAAGGAGTAAACCTATTATGAATTACGGAGAACGGGCATTAAATGCCCATAAAGAATGGAACGGCAAGCTGGAGACCGTTTCCAAATCACCGGTCAAAGACCGCGACGCACTTTCCATTGCATATACCCCGGGCGTTGCAGAACCGTGCAAGGCCATTGCCGCGCACCCCAAAGATGCCTATGTTTATACGATGAAAGCCAACACCGTTGCCGTTGTATCCGACGGAAGCGCCGTACTGGGGCTTGGCAACATCGGCCCTCTGGCCGCGATGCCGGTTATGGAGGGCAAATGCGTCCTGTTCAAGGAATTCGGCAATGTCAATGCCGTACCCATTTGCCTGGATACGCAGGATACGGAGGAAATCATTCAGACCGTCCAAAATATCGCGCCTGCGTTCGGCGGCATTAATCTGGAAGACATCTGCGCTCCCAAGTGCTTTGAAATTGAGCAGAGGCTCAAAGAGCTGCTGGATATTCCCGTATTCCACGACGACCAGCACGGCACGGCCATTGTCGTGCTTGCAGGCATTATCAACGCCTTAAAGGTCACCGGCAAACAAAAAGAAGCCTGCAAAGTCGTAATCAACGGCGCCGGCTCTGCCGGAATCGCCATTGCCAAGCTGCTGCTTTTGTATGGTTTTCTGCAGATTACCCTGTGTGATAAAGATGGAATCCTGCACAGCGGCTATCCGGGCCTCAACTGGATGCAGCAGAGCATGTTAGAGCACACGAACCTTGAGAATGCATCCGGCACTCTGGCGGACGCATTAAAAGGCGCGGACATTTTTGTCGGCGTTTCTGCCCCCGGGATTGTAAGCGCGGAAATGGTGGCATCCATGAACAAAGACGCCATCCTTTTTGCCATGGCAAACCCTGTGCCGGAGATCATGCCGGATATTGCAAAAGCCGCCGGTGCAAAAGTGGTCGGAACCGGCAGAAGTGATTTCCCGAACCAGATTAACAATGTCGTCGCGTTTCCCGGCATTTTCAAAGGCGCGCTTAAAGGGCATGCCACGCAGATTACGGAAGAGATGAAATTAGCCGCCGCACAGGCCATCGCAGGACTTGTCAGCGACGAACAGTTAAACGAAGATTTTATCATGCCGGAGGCATTTGACCCGCGCGTCGCAGAGGCTGTCAGCAATGCCGTAAAAGCGCATATACGCTAAGCCCATAGCAGCGGGATTCTGTCCTCAGAAAAAGGAGCGATCATATGGCAGAGCCAAACACCATTTACAAAATGACCATTTTAGCCATGCTTGACAAAGTGGATTTCCCGCTTTCCAATACGCAGATTTCCAATTTTTTCCTGGATCACGATTACACGGATTATTTTACGGTCCAGCAGATGATCAGCAGCCTGCTGGATTCGGAGCTGATCCGTTCCAAATCCACGCACAGCAACACGCAGTACTACCTCACCCCGTCCGGCCGTGATACGCTGCGGTTTTTTGAAGATAAAATCTCGCCTGCCATCGGCGACGACCTGAATGCCTATTTTGAAAAACATAAAATGGATTTACGAAATGAAAACTCTGTCGTTGCGGATTACTATAAAAGATCGGAAGAGCGTCGTGTAGGGAAAGAGTGTGGTACCTTGTGTAG
>CAMSEJ010000366.1 GCA_947057405.1 uncultured Roseburia sp. | reverse complement strand
ACACAAGGTACCACACTCTTTCCCTACACGACGCTCTTCCGATCTCAAAAACTCCTGTCCGCCGGCGCGTCGCGTATACATAACAACCTGGAGGCTTCGGCAGGCTTCTTTCCGAATATCTGCACGACACATACCATCACAGATAAGATCGCCGCCATACAATCCGCCAAAGCGTGCGGAATGCAGGTTTGCAGCGGCGGAATCATCGGTCTGGGAGAAACCATGGAGGATCGGATCGACCTGGCGCTTACCCTGCGTAAGCTCTCCATCCGTTCCGTCCCGATAAACGTATTAAACCCCATTCCCGGCACCCCGCTCCAGAACCGGCCGCCGCTTGCATACGATGAGATTCGCCGCACCGTCGCCGTCTTCCGCTTCCTGCTTCCCGAAGCTGCCATCCGGCTCGCAGGCGGCAGGGGATTAATGCCGGACAAAGGAAAAGCCTGTTTTCTTTCCGGAGCAAATGCCGCAATCTCCGGCAATATGCTTACCACATCCGGCATTACCGTTGAAACAGACCTGCAGATGATTGCAGACTGCGGGTTTATCCCGGACCTGTTAGACTGACCTGCAGAGCATCCAAAAAAAGCGCTCATCCTTCGATGAGCGCTTCGTAATTATCCTCTTCTTCATTCTGATGAAAAATAACCATCCCCAACCGCGTCGTTACCAGGCACAGTACTGCGGTGAAAAAATAAATCCCCACGGCATCCACCTGCCAGCTGAACCACGGTGTATGGAAACTGCTGTCGAGCATATCCGTTTCCACACATAACGACGAAAACGATAAAAAGAAAAATACCGCATTAAGCCCTGCTGAGAGAACCAATAATACTTTTTTCATCCTGTTTTTCTTCAATCACGTCACCAACCTTACATTTGTTCAAAAATAGCCTTCCCCGAATGCTAAAATTATAACAGAAAAAAAGGAAAAGTCATGCCGTTTCGCCAAACTTTAAGAAAAACTTAAAAGATAACAGACGTTCTGTCGCCGGATCCCTCCTTAGCCGCATAAAAATAAATCATCAATCTATTTGTATAATTCTGCAAATCATGGTAAAATATAACCATATTACAAGGAGGACATTTTTATGGATGAAAAAGTATACAAAACCATCGGTTTTTCCGGGGCTGCCAACCTGGTCCTTGGAATTTCGGTTCTCGTAACCGGCATAGCCTCCGGTATCCTGCTCATTATTACCGGTGCCAAGCTGCTTGCAGGCAAGAAAAAGATTCTGCTCTGACCGAAAACGGGGCTGTCGGAAAACATACAAGCGCCATTTCCCGACAGCTCCGTATTTATCGAATCTCTTCTTCTGTAAGATAATGAAGCTCCTTCAGCTTCTCAAACACCTGCTCACCGATCAGCCTGTAAAACGTCTCGTTCCCATGTACAATATCCACGCGAAGCGAGGAGGGAATTTCTCCTGCCGCCAAATCGTTTTCATCCTGTGCCGTCGGCAAAATCCCGGCGTCCGCAAGTCCCCGCTCCAGCAAATAAGCACGAATATCTAGAAAATGATCCCCAAACTCTGCCGCAAGCGCCTCATTGATCGGCACAACATCGGGAACCAATGCCAATGAGGTCAGACCAATCACCAGATAACGATCGGAACCCAAATATTCCAGCATCTGATTTTCCGTTTTTATCAATTCCCCCACCTGTTCAATATCCGGCGCACGATTTGATCCGGCGAACAGAATAACAATATCAGACGGATTTTTATCCCGGGCCGCAAACGTCTCCACTCCGGTTCCCTCTTCCGCCCATACTGCGCTCCCTGCCTCCGTCCTTGTAAAAGAATATCGATCCCCTGCGGCATCATAAGCCAGAGTTCCCTCAATCCCGGCAATCCGGCATGGATTGATCCCGGCGTCACCCAGACGCATCATGATCGGATCTTCCCCCAAACGATACAACGACACCTCCGCCGGCTTTCGATCCGCCGGAATTTCAAATGAACCGACCGTCATGGGAAATGCTCCCATTCGAATCCCTATCTGTTCTGCGGTTTCTCCCTGTACACCGTAATTGTACACCTCCAAATTGGTTTTTTCAGCCAATATGCCGGGAAATGTCGTACCGGCTCCTCCTTCGCCGAAAGTCAGGCTGTCCCCCCAGCATACAATCCGCTCCGGTGTTCCCTGCAGCTCATCCGACGCCTTCCCGACTTCCGTTTCGGTTTCCGGCTTTGTTTCCGTTTCACTGTCAAAAGAAAACTGCGCGATTCCACACCCTGCCACGCAGAACAACAGCGTAGCGACAAATATCATTCGTTTCATCTTATTTCCTTTCCCGTTCCCTGCTTTTTCTGTGAACAAATAAAAAGAAACCCGATAAAATCTATTTGCAAAGATTTTATCGGATTCAAACAGGGGCAAAAGGACTCGAACCCTCGACATTTGGTTTTGGAGACCAACGTTCTACCAACTGAACTATACCCCTATATAAATCGCACAAGCATGTACCCTCAAAACTCCATACAGAACAGTTTCCATCCTTCTTGATTGGTCAAGCCCT
>CAMSEJ010000365.1 GCA_947057405.1 uncultured Roseburia sp. | reverse complement strand
CAAGGTACCACACTCTTTCCCTACACGACGCTCTTCCGATCTGAAAACGCCTCTTCCATAAAATCAAATACGCATTCCAGTGACTTCGCCGCGGCATCTTCCAAAGCCTCCAAATATTCCTTCTGCTGCAAAAACCGCTCTTTTGCCTGTGCAAAGGAAGCCTGTGCAGACGTTTCACCCGCCCGGGGCTGCCCTTCCTTTAACAGGGCAAGCAGGCGTTTCTTTTCTTCGTGTTCTGTTTTGTCCAAAAGCCCGCCCGCTTCTTTCTGACGGATATCCTGTTCCGTCTCCCGGACCATCTGCAGATATTCCTGCAGCGGCGTCTGCAGGGCGCCCGCTTCCCCGGCGCCCTCTGTCTGTCCGGCACGGTAAGCCTTTAAAAACGCAAAATACGCGTCGGTTATGTGCTTTTCAAATAAAACCTTTGAAAAACAGTTCCGCAAAGCATCGGTAAGCAGATTGACGACGCTTAAACGCTCGTCAAACGCCGCCGCGCAGATCCGTGCGTAGACGGCGGGTTTTACGGAACCGGAAAGGATCCGGGAAATTCCGTAATCGTCCTGGTATTTGCGGTACAAATCCAGATAAGCCGCCACGTCTCCGGCCACCTCCGGCTGGTGCAGAAATTCATAGACAATTTCTTTGGATACCGAAAGCCCCATTGCTTCATAGCGGTACAGAAGATGGCTGAAGTCTTCCCAGCCCCTTGCAGTTACGTACTGTATACCGTCCACGTCCGCTTCGATCCGGTAAAAATTCCCGGGCCGCAGATCCAGATAGCTTGTCAGCGCGCCGTGGAGGTTCCGGCTTTTGGCGTACGACCGCCACACCCGGTAATCTGCTTCTACCGGAATGACACGCACCCGGTCTAACGTTACCAGGTCAAATTCACGCACGGATTTGTTGTACTCCGGCGGGTTGCCCGCGGCTGCGATAATCCAGCCGGGCGGCACGCTCTGACTGCCGAATGTTTTACACTGTAAAAACTGCAGCATTGTGGGCGCCAGCGTCTCTGATACGCAGTTGATTTCGTCTATGAATAAAATTCCTTCCGTCAATCCGGTTTCTTCCGTTTTGCGGTATACACTGGCAATGATTTCGCTCATGGTGTATTCCGTAACGGAACAGGTTTTCCCCCGGAATGTACGCTCTTCAATATAGGGGAGCCCGACGGCGCTCTGCCTGGTGTGATGGGTAATCGTATACGAAACCAGCCCGATCCCGCATTCCCTCGCCGCCTGCTCCATAATCTGCGTTTTACCGATTCCGGGCGGCCCCATCAAAAGCAGCGGGCGCTGCCGGACTGCCGGAATGAAATATGCTCCGGACGCATCCTTTGCCAGATACGCCTGTACGGTGTGTTTAATTTCCTCTTTTGCCTGTTTGATATTCATTTCATCCATTCCTCCGGTTCTAAGCGAAGCCGCATTGCCCAGGGCGGCACCGCGGCTTCGTCGTAATCTTCCAAGAATAAAAACGCCGTTTTATAATCCGGCTTTTTTTCGGGATACCGGCCCTTACCGTCTGTAAAATATAAAAGTCCTCCCAGATGCTTTAATTCTCCGGCCTCCCGCAGCTTCTGCACATAGGCAAACGCGGGGCGAAAATCGGTTCCGCCGCCGCCTGCGATACAAAATCCGTCGGGCAGGCGTCCGGCGGCTTCCCCCGCCGATACGGTCCGATCGGAGCGCACCTGTTCGTCGCACTGGAGAATCCGGATGGCGCATGATGCAAAAAACAGGTTTTTCTGGGACAAAACGGCGGCGGTTTCCTTTATGAAGCCCTCCACCAGCTCTCCGCTTGTAGAATAACTGGTATCTATGACTATGACAAACTCCCGGATTTTGAACGTTTCTTTCGTTTCCAGCGGCTCGATCAGCGGCATTCTGCCGTAAAGCCTCATACCATACGAATAATAGCCCAGATCAAATTCCTCCGGATCCAGATGTACCTCTTCCCGTAAGACCGCAAATTTGCGCAAAAAATCCGCATAGCTGCGCCGGGCTTTGCCTGCCCGCACCTGCGCCGCAAATGCCTGCTCCCCTTCCGCCGGATCGTCTCCCCTGCGGCTTTGCAGCAGCATTACCTGACTGGCAGCCTGATCCCACTGCTGCCTGGCAAGCCTGCAGTCAGGCTGCTTTTGCTCTTCTTCATTCGGCCAGAACCGGTGATCGTCGGTATAAAATTCCTGTGCCAGCGCGGCAAGGCGATCTTTTTCCTGCTGCGTCAGCCAGCGGTAAATTACAGCGGCAGAAACGCCGCCTTCGCCGCGGTTTAAGGCTTCATACGTATCCCTCCGGAGCAGGCTTAAAATGCGACGGGTACAGTTTTTATCCAGTGCGTCAATGACACGTTCCACCGCAATATCGCACGCCGTATGCCAGATCCGCGGATCGCGCCTGCCGCCCATCCACAGATGCCGGAAGATACAGTGGAACACCGTATGCAGGTAAGCCCGATTCAAAAACAACGCATTCGTCCGGAACACCGAAATCATCCATTCCAAAGACACGCGCAGAAAACGGCCGTCCGTGGCAAAAGCCGACAATCCG
>CAMSEJ010000364.1 GCA_947057405.1 uncultured Roseburia sp. | reverse complement strand
GAGATCATGCCATGTGACTGGAGTTCAGACGTGTGCTCTTCCGATCTCGTGATGTATTTAGGGCGGATGGTAGAACTTGCGGACAGCTACGAGCTGATTACGCGCCCGCTGCATCCGTATACCAAAAGTCTGATTTCGGCGATACCGATTGCCGATCCGAAGACGGCGAAGGCAAGCAAGCGGATTACGCTGGAAGGCGATGTACCGAGTCCGTTAAACCCGCCGTCCGGATGCCGGTTCCGGACAAGGTGTCCGTATGCGGATGCGGTATGCGCCGAAAAGACACCCGAATGGAAAGAGGTGGAGGCAGGGCATTTTGCGGCATGCCACCACATAGACAAGTGCAATTAGCGCTATCCGATAAGCAGCTGCAGCGTTTTGCTGCAGAGTTTATAAAAAATTTTACAGGAGGAACTCTATTATGAAAAAGAGAGTTATCACACTCTTCTTAGCGGCCACTATGGCATTCGGGCTTACAGCCTGCGGCGGTGGCGGAAACGATGCGGCAAACAATACGGCAGACAATGCGCAGACAGACAACGGCAGTTCTGCAGACAACGGGGATCAGGCAGGTGAGACATCACAGCCGGCCATGGACGGAAAAGTACTTTCCGTACAGGTGGGTCCTGACCCTGAGACAATCGATCCGGCATTAAACAGCGCGGTAGACGGCGGAAATATGATCCTTCACACGTTTGAGGGCCTTTTGACGCTCGACGAGGAAGGCAATCTGGCGGAAGGACAGGCCGAAAGCTGGGAGACGGACGAAGAAGGCTTAACCTGGACCTTCCATTTAAGGGACGGGTTAAAATGGTCGGACGGAACGGATCTGAATGCACATGACTTTGTATATAGCTGGAAAAGAGTGTGTGACCCGGAAGTGGCAGCGCCTTACGCAGAAACGGTACTGGGCATGGTTGAAGGCTATGCGGAGGCGGTCGAAGGCAATCTGGATGCATTAAAAGTCGAAGCGACAGATGACAGGACGCTTGTGGTTAAGTTAACAAACCCGTGCCCGTATTTCGGCAGCCTGGCGGCATTTGCTACCTTAAGCCCGGTTCAGCAGGGTACAATTGATACAAACGGCGATGCCTGGGCGATTGATGCAGGTACCTATATTTGTAACGGGCCGTTCTATATTTCCGAATGGAGGCCGGGTGCTTATATTATGATGAGCAAGAACCCGAATTACTGGAATGCGGATGCCATTAAGCTGGACGCCATCAAATGGAACCTGATCGAAGATCCGAATGCATCCTACAGTGCATACCAGACGGAAGAAATCATGATGATTAAGGATGTTCCGACCGAGGAGATTCCTTCGTTGTCCGGCAGTGACGAATTTCATGTAGATCCGATCATCGGTACCTATTATCTGAGTTTAAACACACAGAAAGAACCCTTTAATAACCCGGATGTCCGCAAAGCGTTAAGCCTTGCCATTGATCGTGATTATGTAGCCAATACTCTGATGCAGGGTACGTATACTCCGGCTTACAACTTTATGGGCCCGGGCTGGCATGATACGGACGGAACCGAGTTTATGTCCCGTGCAAACGGCGGACAGCCGTATATCAGCGAAGATCATGAGGCAAACCTGGAAGAAGCCAAAAGGCTGCTTGCCGATGCGGGTTATCCGGACGGGCAGGGTCTTCCTTCCTTTGTTTATTCGACCAACGATGCAAGCTACCACAAAGTAGTCGCCGAATATTTACAGCAGGCATGGGCAGAAATCGGCATAGACTGCCAGGTTGATATTGTAGAGTGGGCAAGCTTTACACCGATGCGGCGCAACGGCGACTTCGATTCTTCCCGTAACGGATGGGTAGGAGATTACAGCGATGCTTCCAATATGCTGGATTTATTCTATTCCACAAACGGCAACAACGACGGTAAATTCAGCAACTCGGATTATGACGCGGCGATGGATATTTCCAGGACAACGTTAGATCCGGCGGAACGTTCCGAGGCACTGCATAAAGCGGAAGACGTTTTACTGGAAGAAATGGGATGCATCCCGCTGGCGTATTACAACGATTTCTGGCTGCAGAGGAAAGAGCTTAAGGGATCCTGGCACGGAACAAACGGATATTGGTATTTCATGTATGCCGATATTGACGACGGAACGGGAGCGGCAGAAGATGACGCTTCAAATGATGTGGTTCCGGAGGCTTCTTCAGAGGAGATTTCTTCAGAAAATCTGACGGCTGGTACGGAGCAATAATAACGGATTTTAATAAAAGGGCAGGGAGCGAAGTGGGTTTCCTGTCCTTTTTTTGGTGTTGCGCCGCCGGAAGGAGGCTGCGGCAGAGGGGGAGGCAGTATGGGCTGTGTTCCGGAATTAAGAATTTCTAAACAATCCCATTTGGGACACCAAATGCGGACGGAATCAGGAAAATTTGTGGAAATCGCTTTCCGTGATGGTGAACTCAAAACCACCGGATAAGGTTACATATCTTTATGATACAGAACCAACACTATCTATGGTGGCAGAGGAACCGGTGCATTATGGAATGAAAAAAGATAATTGAGGTGGTGAAAATATGTTGTATAATATTTACTGTG
>CAMSEJ010000363.1 GCA_947057405.1 uncultured Roseburia sp. | reverse complement strand
CGTTGCCTTCTTCGTCCAGAATTTCTTTTACGACATGGGGCTGGTAATATTTGCCGCCGTTGATCAAGGAGGAAAATGCGGATGCCAGCTGAATCATGGTACAGGTAAAATTCTGCCCGAAGGAATTCGTTGCAACATCGATCACCTTCTGCGATTCGTTCAGCTGCCCGACTGCCTCGCCGGGCAGATCGATACCGGTCTTTTTCCCAAAGCCGAACAGCTCCTGGTATGTCCTGAAATGATCCTTTCCGATATTGTACGACATCTGCATCAGCGCGTCATTGCAGGAATCCATCAGGGACTGCTGTACCGTCTCCGTCCCATGTCCCGAACGATTGGAGCAGTGAGTGTCCGATCCGCTGATCGTTTCGAGCCCGTCGCAGTAATACGTTTCATCCCCGTTTATGATTCCCGCCTCCAGGCCGCACGCTACCGTGATAGGCTTGAAGGTAGAACCCGGCTCAAATGCATATGTTGTACAGAAATTTTCCCACAGCTTGTTTAAAAGCTCATGCTCGCTTTTTGCCGCCCGCTCTTCATCCGAAAAATACAGGGAAGTATCTCTGGGATTGTTCAAATCAAAGGTCGGGTAATTTGCCATGCCGTAAACTTCTCCGTTCTTCGGATTCATGGCAAGCGCCGCGATATGCAGGCAGCCGTCCCCCTGCACATAGCCGTTTTTATTTTGTTCGCTGTATGCCGCAATCTTCTCTTCCAAAACTGCCTGGACGTGCTCGTGTATGGTGGTTGCAACGGTATAGCCGTTGCGCGCTTTTTTCGTCGTCTTCGCAAAATTGTTGTCGTCGTTTAAATAGCCGTATTCCCTGCCGTCGATTCCGTTTAGGGTACTGTCGTAGTAGTTCTCAATTCCGGTTGTACCTACATTGCCGGACGATACAAACCCAATCAGAGACGCCGCTAGGGAATGGTACGGATATTGCCGGAGGTATTCCTTTTCAAACCACACCGCTCTTTCGCTGATGCTCCCTTTCTTTTCGGGTTCCTCTTCCTCTTTGTCCTTCTTCGCCTGCTTTTTCTTTCTTTCTTTCTCTGCCTTGAGCCGCTCAGCTTCCTCTTCCTGCATGTTCCGGTACGCTAAAACCTGATCATACGGACACTGCTTGGCCAGTACGATGTATTGGCTGACTTTTTCTTCTTTTTCTTTTTTTTCGGTTTGTTCCGCTATGATCTCGCGGACATCTTTTTCGGCTATCTGCGGAAAACATTCCGTCAGCGCGGCTACCGTCGGCTCGGTATCTTCTTCGGATCCGAGCAAAACGCTGCAATCCAGTACAACGTTGTATACATCTACACTGGTTGCAAGGATAACCCCCTTGGCATCTACGATATCTCCGCGCCGGAACGGGATGGTCTTGCTGTCATAAAGCTGCTGCGCCAATACAATCTTTTCATACTTTTCCCCGCTGGTTTCCTCAATATACATCAGCCTGCCTATCAGCCCGATTAAGGTTATGAGGATCACAAGGAACATGACCACCAGCTTCTTCTGCATTCTTTTAAGAAATTTGTAGGTGTTTAATCCTGTTTTCTGCAATTCTATCCCTCTTAATTCTGCGGTATGTCAAAATACTGGTCCATGTAATCATTTTCATTTATACTGTAAAAAATGATCTGGCCCTGCATCGCGTATTTCATGCCGTATTCCAATGCTTTTTTCTTGATCGCATCCAAATCTGTCGTCAGCTCGATCCGTTTGACCGCGGCATCATTTTCTGCACGCAGATTTTCGATCCTGCTTTCCAGAGCGGAAATTCTCTTCGTGCGCGCCGTAATACCGGACTGGAGCTTTATGTAAGTAATGCACACAACACAAGTTACAATTAACGCCATTGTGCAAAACAGGACATATCCAAAATTCACACGCATTGTACGCTCCTGGTTGCGCCTTGCAACCCGGCGGTGATGACGCTTTCGCTGTTCCTTCTCCTGCTCGAGCCGGCGCTGTCTGCGCTCTTCCGGCTCTCCCTCCAGGCGCCGCACGGTATTGCCGTCTACGTAATAGTTTGTTTTAATCTCTCTTCTTCTGGCATCATTCGGAGCTGTATTTCTTCCCATCTACTGTCCCATCTCACTTTCTGGCTTCCTGATCTTTATTTTTCTCAAACACCCTAAGCTTTGCGCTTTTGGCCCTTTTGTTTTCTTCACACTCCTTTTCCTGCGGAACCACGGGCTTGTGCGTTACGCACGTACCCGCCGGTACTTTGCCGCATACACATACCGGAAAATCGTTCGGGCATGTACACGGACTTTCGTTTTTCCTGAATTTTAGCTTTACAATCCTGTCTTCCAGTGAATGGAAGGTAATAATACACAGCCGGCCGCCGGGATGCAAAAGCTCTATCATCCGGTCAATCGACTGTTCCAATACTTCCAGCTCGCGGTTTAATTCGATACGGATCGCCTGATAGGTACGCTTTGCCGGATGTCCTCCGGTCATTTGTACTTTTTTGGGAATCGCTCCGCGGATAATGTCCGTCAGCTCGCCCGAGGTACGGATCCGCTGTTTTTTGCGTGCGGCCGCGATATGCTTTGCAATATTTTTCGCAAACCGATCTTC
>CAMSEJ010000362.1 GCA_947057405.1 uncultured Roseburia sp. | reverse complement strand
GCCACTCTGCGGGACGGCGGACTGGTCAATGAATTTTATTTTTCGGATGAATTTGTAAGGGATCTCTACCGCGCGAACATCAAAGCGGGCGTAGATTATATGGAGTTTGGCTACAGGGCGTCCCGTGAAATGTTTGAGGAAAGCAAATACGGCAAGTGGAAATTCTGCAAAGACGAGGATATCCGCGCGATTGTAGGAGACAACGACACGGATTTGAAAATTGCGGTGATGGCGGACGTGGGACGCTGCGATTACAAAACCGATATCATTAACCGGAACGACAGTCCGGTGGATCTGATCCGCGTGGCAACTTACTTAAATACCATCCCGACGGCCGCCGATATGATTGAAGACGCCGCAAATAAGGGGTACGAGGTAAGCTGCAATATTATGGCGATCTCCAACACACAGGAGGCGGATCTGGCCGTAGCGCTGGATATTTTGGGACAGACCCCGGTGGATGTGTTTTATATCGTAGACAGCTACGGGGCGCTTTATCCCGAGCAGATTGCGCGCGTTGCGGACATTTATCTGAATTTTGCGGCAAAGTACGGCAAAAAGGTGGGAATCCATGCCCACAACAACCAGCAGCTTGCATTTGCGAATACCATAGAAGCCGTCGGGGACGGCGTGGACTGGCTGGACGGCACCTATTCCGGCATGGGCCGCGGCGCGGGGAACTGTGCAATGGAGCTGTTGTTGGGATTTTTACGCAACCCCAAATACAAAATTGCCCCTGTCCTGAAATTTGTAGACAGGCACATCGGAAAGCTGCGTGAGGACGGCGTAGTCTGGGGCTATGATTTACAGTATTTAATGACCGGGATTTTAAACCGCCATCCCAGGAGCGCGATCCAGTTTACCAAAGAAGAAAGAAGCGATTATTACGAATTTTATAAGGAAATCGTAGAACAGGATTAACGATTATGCGGATGTATGATTTAATAGAAAAGAAAAAAGAAGGGCATGCGCTTTCGGCGGAGGAAATCCGCTGGATGATTCGTTCCTATACAGAGGATCGGATTCCGGATTACCAGATGTCTGCGATGGCAATGGCCATTTGCTTTGTGGGTCTGGACGACAGGGAAACACTCGAACTGACGCTTGCCATGCGCGACAGCGGCGACTGCCTGGATCTTTCCGGAATCAGCGGGCAGACGGCGGATAAGCACAGCACGGGAGGTGTCGGGGACAAGACGACGCTGGTTCTTGCCCCCATCATTGCGGCGCTTGGGGTTCCGATGGCAAAAATGTCCGGCAGGGGGCTTGGGCATACCGGTGGCACCATTGACAAGCTGGAATGCTTCCCGGGCTTTACCACGGCGCTTGATCGGGAAACCTTCATCAGGAACGTCAATACCGTTAAGCTTGCCGTAGCCGCGCAGACCGCCAATCTGGCGCCCGCGGACAAAAAGCTCTACGCGCTGCGCGACGTAACCGCAACCGTAGATCAGATGTCTTTAATTGCCGCCAGCATTATGAGCAAAAAGCTGGCATCCGGCAGCGATATTATTGTATTGGATGTAAAGATGGGATCCGGCGCATTTATGAAAACGCAAAAAGAAGCGGTGAAGCTGGCGGAAACCATGGTGCGCACCGGTATCGGGGCGGGCAGGCGGACAGCGGCCGTTATTACGGATATGGACGAGCCGCTCGGCCTTGCGGTAGGCAACTCGCTTGAGGTTATAGAAGCGATTTCGTCCCTTTGCGGCAGAGGGCCGGAGGATTTGATGGAGGTGGTGTATGCGCTGGGCAGCAAAATCCTGGCGCTTTCCGGGAAGGCCGAATCGGAGCCGCAGGCGCTTAAAATGATGCGGGAATGCGTCGCGTCCGGCGCAGCCCTGCGGAAGCTTGCGGAATTTGTCGCGGCGCAGGGCGGGGATGCTTCTTATGTCTTTGATACCGGGAAGTTCTTAAAGGCACCCTGCAAACTGGAAGTATACGCCCCGGATACAGGCTATGTCGAAAGCATAGATGCCCGGGCAATCGGAACGGCATGCATGATGCTTGGCGGCGGCAGGGAGACGAAAGACAGCGTCATCGATCCGGCGGTGGGGATCTGCCTTGTGAAGAAACGGGGCGCGCGGATCCGAAAAGGCGACGTTATCGCAGAGGTCCATGCAAGCGAGAGCAAAAAGGGGGCGGCAGCGGTCCGTCTGGTGGGCAGTGCCTATCGGATCGGCCCGGAACCGGTGGAGCCGGTGCCTGTGGTGAAAGCGGTAATTGACGGCGTTTTGAGCGATGACAGATATGCAAAAACTTCCGATTGGAATAGAAAATTTTGAGGAGGAGTGATTCGAACTCAAATTTTTGCAGATTTATTCTGCCATTATGTTTAGAATGCAGAAAGGCATTGATTATTTTTATGGAATAATCAGTGTCCTTTTTTATTATTTAATCAAAAATTTTTCCGGAAAGGAAGACAAATATCTTATTAGCGGACGTTGCAGGTTGACGAAAATCTGTTATAATGAGGATGAAGGTGCGAGTAAATGAAAAGGTGCTGAATTAAATTTAGAACCCCTACAGAAAGAGGTGGTTTGAGATGACAGTTGAAGAGATTTTGCGCCGGAAAATCGAGGAGATG
>CAMSEJ010000361.1 GCA_947057405.1 uncultured Roseburia sp. | reverse complement strand
CCGGATCTTTATTCTTCTTAAGTTCCATAATCGGGACGCGGCTGCCTGCGCCGTATTCGTCCACCAGCAGCGTCTCTAACCGGTCTGCTTTTTCCTTCCCGTATACTTTGTGCAGCGTATTTAAGTTAAACGGCACCGGGAGCAGCGTACCGTGCACGTTTGCCTCTACTTCGTGCCCGAACAGGCGCCATTCGGTAAATTCCGATAAAAACCGGAATACCTCTTCTTCACCGGTATGGAAAATATGCGGGCCGTATTCATGGATCACGATTCCGTATGCATCCGGCCTGTCATAGCAGTTCCCGCCGATATGCGGCCGCTTTTCCAAAACCAGCACTTTTTTACCGCTTTCTGCCAGCCTGCGCGCCACGGTACTGCCTGCAGCGCCCGAGCCTATTATAATACTGTCATACATCTGGTTCTCCTCCAATTCCATCCTGTCAGCAACTTGTTCCATTATATCCGTTTTTGGAAACGGATGCAATAAATCTGGTTATCTTTAAGAAATCCTCTTTTTTGTGTTTACAGAATGTTTACAATTTCATCATAGACTTCTCATATTATGTAAATATTGACTTCACAAATGCTAATTATACTGATAGTACAAATTAAGGTGAGCCGATGATAATTACCATAGGGTAACCAGTGAGTTGCTTCACTTTTAATAAAATCTTTTTCATATGAAAAGCCGGTGCAAAGCACCGGCTCCCTCTTTTTTACTTCATCTTTTCCGGCATACCTGCCCACTCCTCCAGACATTTCATATAAGCCGCAAACGCCGACGGAACTGCATACCGTTCCTTAAAATCCGATAATTCCGCGAATACCCCCTCTGCCTTTACAGCTCCCGCAGGCGACACTCTAACCAGATATCCTTTCATATGCCATTCCACATGCGAGAAAATATGCTTTGCCTCCGAAGCCTGTTCCACTGCAAGCGGCAGCATGTCCTGCTCCTTTACATAAGAAACCACCGACGGGACATCCAGATATCCCCGTTTGTTCGGAAATTCATACATTCCCGCCAAAAGCCCCTGTTTTTTGCGCTTTCGGATAAAGACCTTCTCCCCGTCCCAAATTAAAAGCACGGTCCGCTCCTCCACCCTGCGCTTTGCCGGTTTGCTTTTTACCGGAAGAAGCTCGATTTGCCCTTCTTTTTTCGCCACGCAAAGCTCCTGCCAGGGACAATCCCTGCACTGCGGTTTTCCGTTCGGCAGGCAGACGGTTGCGCCCAGCTCCATCAGCGCCTGGTTAAACGCGCCCGCCCGATCGTTCGGAATGATTTTTTTTAACTCGGTTTCCATATTGGCGCGCACCTGCAGGCTGCCAATGTCCCGGTCGTCGCCGGAAACTCTTGAAATGACGCGCAGTACATTGCCGTCTACCGCGGGAACAGGGACGCCGTAAGCGATGGAGGCGACCGCGCCCGCCGTGTAGTGCCCGATTCCTTTTAAATTCAGCAGCTCATCGTACTCCGAAGGGATACGGCCGCCGTATTCTTCCATGACCTGTCTGGCCGCCGTCTGCAGATTCCGCGCGCGGTTGTAGTACCCCAGCCCCTCCCAAAGTTTCAAAAGAGTGTCTTCTTCGCACGCCGCAAGCGCCGCCACGTCCGGCAGCGCTTTTATAAACCGCTCAAAATAAGGCTTTACCGCTTCCACACGCGTCTGCTGCAGCATGATTTCCGACACCCATACGCGATACGGCGTCACCTCTTCTCTCCAGGGCAGCACCCTTGCATGATCCGCAAACCAGGCAAGCAGCGGCTCTGCCAGTACTTCCAGACCGTATTCTTCTATTTTCATTTTTACCTTCCCTTTACAAACAGCGCTATTTTTTCCAGGCATCTCTGTATTACGGTTTCGGAATACGCATAGGAACAGCGCACAAACCCTTCGCCGCAGGCTCCGAACGCATCGCCCGGTATCACCGCTACGTTCTGCTCTTCCAGCAGCCTGCCGCAAAATTCCCGGCTGCTCATGCCAAGTGACGCGATGGACGGAAACACATAGAACGCGCCCTCCGGCTCCGCTACGGCAAGCCCCATATCCAAAAATCCGCCCACCATCATTTCGCGCCGTTTGTTGTACGCTGTTCGCATTTGTGAAAGCTGTGCTTCCCGAAGCGGGCTGTTTAATGCGCAAAGCGCCGCGTACTGGCTGGTCGTCCCCGCCGACATTGTCGTAAACTGGTGGATTTTGTTCATATGAAAAATCACGTCTTTGGGACCCGCCGCAAATCCCAGCCGCCAGCCTGTCATTGCAAATGCTTTGGAAAACCCGTTTAATACCAGCGTGCGTTCTGCCATCCCGGGCAGGGACGCAATGGATACATGCGTTTTGCCGTAGGTCAGCTCCGCGTAGATTTCGTCGCTGATCACAAACAGGTCATGTTTTTTTACGACCTCTGCAACCGCCTCCAAATCTGCCCGTTCCATAATCGCCCCGGTGGGGTTGTTCGGAAACGAAATCATCAACACCCTGGTCCGCTCCGTTATATTCTCCAAAAGCCCCTCTGCCGTCAGACGAAACCGCTCGGACGCCTTTGTTTTGAGATCGGAAGAGCACACGTCTGAACTCCAGTCACATGGCATGATC
>CAMSEJ010000360.1 GCA_947057405.1 uncultured Roseburia sp. | reverse complement strand
ATTGTCCATTTCCGGAATACGTATACGTACCAGTTTTTGAGCGCAAGGCAGGATCTGGACGGGGTGCTCCGCCCTTTGATTGAAAAAGACAACCGGATTTCGTATGGCGCGCAGATTCCGTTTCTGGCGATTGACGCTTCTTTGTTTGATACGGCGTTTACGAGCCGCAATTATGCCGTCCTGCCGTATTCAAAGGTAAAGGAGCTGGCGGGACTGACCGGGCTGGAATTTGAAACGGAGGCGCTGCAGGATGATGAAATGGTTAAGATTTCCCATTTGTACCTGCTTTCGCTTCTGACTGCCAGGACGGGCCGGACCGAAACGCTGAACGGGAAAACCTACCGCCAGGTGGCGGAGGTGAATGTGCCTTATATGGGGTATTTACAGGAAATCATGAGTTTTTATATGGTAAGCGACGCGGAGTACGCGCGTCTTCTGCCGCTCGGGGAGCAGATGTATACGTACAATTACCGGATTGAGGATATTTATAATTTTGCGGCTTCCGTGGATGAACTGGATACGTTAAACGCGGAAGGAAATGGGGAGATTGCAAGGGTGACGGTCGATCCAAACAGCAGCGATATTGAGTGGATTAAGGTACTGTATACGGTGTGTATTTTTATGTTTCTGGTATTTGTCCTGGCAAGCGGGAGCGTGCTGTTTATGAAGCTTTATAATGACGCGTTTGAGGAGCAGGAGCGTTATGCGGTGCTCAAAAAACTGGGCGTGGCGCATCGGACGCTGAAAAAATCGCTTTCCCATGAGTTAAAGGCTGCATACGGGCTGCCGTTTGCGGTTATGGCGGTGTCGGCTTATTTTGCGGTGCATGCGCTGGAAAAGATGATGTATACGAACCTGATGCCGGTATATGCGGCGAGCGTGGGCGTGATAGCTTTGTTTTTCTTTTTGTGCTACCGGTTTTCGGTAGAGGTGTATGCGAAGAATGCGGGAGTGTAGAGAACCGCTGTGCCCCAGTCGCGCAGCAGACAGGGAATGTCTGCTGCACGATTGGGGCATCTTTTTATTTGGGAGGAAAGGCTATTGACAACCGGAATACGCGGCGGTATAATATACGCGTAGAAAACCTACTATATTTATAGGAAAATAAAACAAAGCGATACCGGGCGCCCCGTCAGGATTAGCGGAGCGTCTTTTTGGAAAAAATAAAACCATACTAACTATTTTAGAAGAGAGAAGGGAGCTTATGAACAGATTCATATATTTAGACAATGCTGCAACCACGCAGGTAAGCCGGGACGTGCTGGATGAAATGCTGCCTTATTTTTGCGGCAGATACGGCAATCCGTCTGCTCTGTACCGTTTTGCGGGCGAAAGCCGGAAGGCGGTGGATAGGGCCAGGGAGCATGCCGCGGCGCTGATCGGCGCTGCGCCGGAAGAAATTTATTTTACAGGCAGCGGCAGCGAGTCCGACAACTGGGCAATCAAAGCGGCGGCGGAAGCGTATGCGCAGAAGGGACGCCATATAATTACCAGTAAAATCGAGCATCACGCTGTTTTGCATACCTGTGAACAGCTGCAGAAACAGGGATTTGAAATTACCGTTCTGGATGTGGATGAAACGGGTAAAATTTCTCCAAAAGAGCTGAAAGCGGCCATCCGTCCGGACACGATCCTGATTTCGATTATGACTGCAAACAATGAGATTGGTACGGTGGAACCGGTTGCGGAAATCGGCAGAATCGCGCGGGAAGCGGGCGTGCCGTTCCATACCGATGCCGTACAGGCATATGGACATATCCCGCTGGATGTGGAAAAGATGAATATTGACATGCTGTCTGCGAGCGGGCATAAGTTAAACGGGCCGAAAGGGATCGGAATATTATATATTCGAAAAGGCATAAAAATCCGTTCGTTCATTCACGGCGGCGCACAGGAGCGCGGCAGGCGTGCCGGGACGCTGAATGTACCCGGGATTGTCGGGTTTGGCAGGGCTGCGCAGATTGCAAAGGATACGATGGAAGCAGGGAGCGCGGTACAGGTAAAGCTGCGGGATCATCTGATCCGGCGGGTGCTTGCGGAAATTCCGTATTCCAGGTTAAACGGCGATAAGACGGACAGGCTTCCCAACAATGCGAATTTCTGTTTCCGTTTTATTGAAGGGGAATCTATGCTGATCCTGCTGGATCAGCTGGGGATATGCGCATCCAGCGGATCGGCCTGTACCTCGGGCGCGCTCGATCCGTCGCATGTGCTGCTGGCAATCGGGCTGCCGCATGAGATTGCGCACGGTTCCCTGCGGCTTACGCTGTCGGAGGATACTACGCTGGAGGAGATTGACTATGTGGTGGAGGAACTGAAAAAGATCATTGCCAGGCTGCGTGAGATGTCTCCGCTGTATGAAGATTTTGTAAAAAATAAAAAAGAATGAAGATGCCTGAAAACAGGAGAAAGAGGTAGATTATGTACAGTGAAAAAGTGATGGATCATTTTAATCATCCCAGGAATGTCGGTGAGCTGGAACAGCCGAGCGGGGTCGGGACAGTCGGGAACGCGAAGTGCGGCGACATTATGCGGATTTATTTGGATATAGATGATGAGGGCGTGATTCGGGACGCTAAATTAGATCGGAAGAGCGTCGTGTAGGGAAAGAGTGTGGTACCTTGTGTA
>CAMSEJ010000359.1 GCA_947057405.1 uncultured Roseburia sp. | reverse complement strand
TACACAAGGTACCACACTCTTTCCCTACACGACGCTCTTCCGATCTCACATCACCCTGCCGATCGGAAATATCCTGGGATCATGTTCCATTTTAAACATCAGGCCGCGCATCTCATTCTGCGCCATCAGAGACGCCTTCTGCGCCTCCGCATCGACGTTCATGGAACGAAATTTATAAATTTTAAACTTCCTGCCGTTTTTGCCTACGCGCACCTGTGAAAAAAAAACGGGCCCCGGCGACTGGATTTTGATAATCGGAGCAAAAATGACAAAGGCGGCCGCGCATGCCAAAAGCCCTGCCACGCTTCCGAAAATATCCATCAGCCGTTTGGCAAAGACCTGCCTGGGCGAAGCGATTTTCATGCTCGACGTCAGCACCAGGTAATTGCCGTATTTTTCGACTGCCTTATTGGGTGCGAGCGCATTCATATGCACCAGGTTATAATGCACGGTCAGCCCCATTCCCAAAAGCTCGTTGGCAAGCGCCTGAGAACTCTCCCTGGTATTGCCGTTGATAAACACCTCGTCTACCACATGGGTGCGCAGATAGTCAAAGCAGTCGTCGGCATTCGCCACCACCGGGACGCCGCATATTTTTACGCCCTTTAAATTCTGGTCAACCACAATCACGCCGGCCACCGTAAAATCGCAGTACTGCAGATGCTCAAACTCCAGCAGCGCTTCCTTGGCGTATTCCGCCGTCGTCAAAAGAATCATAACCGAGAGATTTTTCTCGTTGCGCATCCGTTGCCTGATGATATGCTTGACCAGAAAACGCTCGGCAAACACCAGAACCATAGAAAACAGCCAGTAAGCATAAATGACCTTACGGGAATAAATCTCCGTCTGCTTGGTCGCCACCTCATACGCCAGCACGCCCGCAAAAATAATCGTACAAAATGTAATGACGGCATTGGCTTCCTGAAAGTGCCCCCGTCTTAAAATCCCGTTGTACGGCTCGAAAAAGAACACCACGCAAATATCAATCAAAACCACGATTACCGCAAGCCGTTCATAAGGCTCCCTGGCATAAGGCATGTACCAGCCGAACCGCAGCAGATAGGCGATAACCAGCGACGCTTCCAGGCACACAATATCTAAAATTGTAAAATCCAGATGCTTTAACCAGCTTTTCTTTTCCCGTTTATACATAACGCCTTACCTCATTCTTTTTTGGTCCCATGCATATAAAGCCATGTCTTAGCGTATGCCTGGCGCTCCTGTTCTGACATATTCCCAACCTTTTCGTAGGGAAGCTTTGTCTGCGCCATCTGCGTTTCCCCGCATTTAAAGCATTCTACGTTTTTTCTTCTGGACACTACCCGCATCCAGCCGCACTTCGGACAGATGTATACTTTCATTTCTTCGTTCGTCCCCCAACAATTCATCTCGGTGTATTCGTATGGTCTGCAGCGCCAGTTCAAAATCCTGCCGGTTCTTCTGCCCCATTGTCTTTAGAATCAGGCCGGAAAAAAATGCCTGCACCGCTGCCAGCATGGCAAAGCCGCACACAATCAGCGTCGGAAAATGCGGCACCAGCCCGGTCTGCGTATAATCAATAATAATCGGTATGATAAACACGGTGGAAAGCAGAGAAAGCACCGCCGCCAAAATCCCGAAAAAGTGCATCGGCTTATAGGTCTGGTACATCCGGGCAATCGTGCGCAGTACCTTAAACCCGTCCGAAAACGTATTCAGCTTCGACTCGCTTCCCGCCGGACGGTCACGGTATTCAATCACGACATTTTCCACCTGCATATTCTTGTCCGCCGCGTGAATGCTCATCTCCGTTTCGATTTCAAATCCCTTTGAAAGCACCGGAAACGATTTTACAAACAAATAGCTGAATGCGCGGTAGCCGGTCATCATATCCTTAATATCCGTTTCAAACAGCATATTAATGGATTTGCGCACCAGCGTATTCCCGAAGTTGTGAAATGCCCGTTTATTTTCGGTAAAATAAGTGGAAGAAAGCCTGTCCCCGACCACCATATCCGCATTCCGGCCGAATACCATGCGGATCATGGACGGCGCCGCTTCCGCCGGATACGTATCGTCGCCGTCCGTTATGATATAGCATTCCGCATCAATATCCCGGAACATGCGCCGGATGACATTCCCCTTTCCCTGCTTATACTCATAACGCACCACCGCCCCGGCCGCCCGCGCAATCTCGTCCGTGCCGTCCGTTGAATTGTTGTCGTACACATAAATCACGGCCTCGGGCAGCACCCGTTTAAAATCTTCTATTACCTTTTGGATTGTCCTGCTCTCATTGTAACAGGGTATCAGTACTGCTATTTTATCCATTCCTGGTTTCCTTCCATTTTTTCATCCTGCGGTATACACAGTATAATTCTATTATAATCTGAACGCCCAAAGTAATCAACAGTGCAATTACTACTCCGTCCATGGAAAAATGTCTGACGCATACCACGGACGCAAGAACCGAAGAAGCCAGCCCCAAAATCCCCGCCCAAAGCTGCCCCTTAATTTCCTTTAACACCGTACAGACCGGGAACAGCGCAGCATTGATGCTGATCAGAAGCGTCGTAACAATAATCGGTACAAATAAATATGTGTACGGCTCAATATCCTGAAACACCAGGGTTAAAAACCACTCCCCGAGATCGGAAGAGCACACGT
>CAMSEJ010000358.1 GCA_947057405.1 uncultured Roseburia sp. | reverse complement strand
CTTACCAAAAAGGAGCCATTTATTTCCAAAAACACAAACTTATTTACACTACCCCCGAACTTGCTCAAAAGTTTGAAGTATCAATCCTATCTGTTATCCTCCCATCTGTCCTGTTTCAGCATCCCCAGACAAGGAAAAATCGTCAGACTGTAACTGCCTGACGATTTCCTTCATAGTACACTGCATTTCCTGTAATGCATCCGCAATCCTTTTGATAAATCTCAGAATAGATCTTGTCGAATGCATAAAAACGATATAAATTGCTCTTTGTAAACCCTTTTCCGTATTCTGCGGACAGCTCTTTGGCAAGCCCGGCTCCTGCATCACCTCTTAATATTCTGTCTGAAATCCATCATCCCTTTACCTTCACCCGCACAGCCTTACTCGCCGTGCCATACACCTTTTTCCCGGCTATTACAGTGTAAGCCTTCACTCTCACATAATACTTTTTGCCGCTCTTTAACTTTTTAAGCGTAATACGGACAGAGCGATTCCCCTTTAGAACCTTTCTTTCGGTATTCTTCCGAAACTTCCGATCCGTAGAATATTCCACCATATATCCGGACGCTTCCTTTTGCCTGTTCCAGGAAACGGACAATTCTCCGCTCTTCTTGCTCTCCGCCTTTGCCTTCGCCTTCTTCGGCACAACGCGTATTACCACCCGCGCCTGCGCACTGCCCGCTGTAACCGTAATTACAGCTGTTCCGCACCGGTGAAGCGTCACCTTGCCGGCCGCATTGACAGAAGCCACCTTCGGGCTGCTGCTTACAAAACGGATCGGTTCCGCCGCAAGGGCCCCGATTGAAAACGGCTTGCTCCCAAGCGCCTTTGTAAACGAAGTTTTCGCAACCGTAACCCCGGTCGTACCGGTTCCGCCGCCGTTCGTATCCGGCTGTGTTCCTTCTGTACCGGTCTGAGGCGGAACGTTTCCGTCCGGCTGGTTTTGATCCGGATTTTGATCCGGAGCTTCTTCTGTGCCCGGGGGAAGAATGCCTGCCTGCTTCACAACCAATTTCACCGTCTTTAATGCAGAATCCCTGTAGTTATCGGTTTCGGACGCCCAGATGCCAAGCTCCGTCGTACCTGCCCCGCGTATCAGAACAATTCCGTGCCCGTCAACGACGGCTACCGCAGGATTACTGCTCGAATAATGCAGCGTTCCGTTTCCGCTGGCTTTTGCGTTCAGCGGGAAAATCAGATCGTCTGTTGTTTTTTCCAGATCAAAGGCAATTACGACCTGCTCTGCTTTGCCGATTTCAAATTCCTTCGTAATGCTTCCGGTGTAATTTCCCGTTCCGGTTACGGTTACCCGGCCCGTTCCGGCATTCAGATTATCCGCATAGGACACCTCATAGCAGAAAGGCTCCAGCCTGCCGCCTCCCCGCCGGTATACTATAACGTCCGGACACTGATTTGAACCGTTGTATACGGGCGAACCGGATACCTGTACATCAAATACGGCTTCTCCGTCTTCCGTTTTCTGGCCAAGATCGGCAGGTACGGTGCGCAGTATCAAAGAAGCCTGTGCATTGGTTTCCGCGTCAATCGCCGTAACCCGTATTTCGTCTTCTGCCGTTGTCAGGCGGTTCGGCGTAACAGCAAGGGCATTTCCTTCGGTACGGTAAGAATAAGCGTCGGTTTCTTCATACTGCCAGATCAGCGGACGGCTTTCTGCCGCTTCTTCGCCGTTTACAAAAACATTTACCGTAAGCAGCTCTTCGCCTGCTCCGTAGGAGAACGTTTTTTCCCCGTTTTCATACCCGAATACCAGATCGATGGTCTGTACGGTCACGCCTTCCTGTTGTATTTCTTCTAAAATTCCGTTTTCTTTCAGCTTGCTGCTGCAGATCACGGTAAGATCTTCTGCGCCTGCAAATGCGCCGCTGTTAATCTCTTCTATCGTATCCGGTAAAACAACC
Organism: uncultured Roseburia sp.; assembly: GCA_947057405.1. GTDB lineage: Bacteria > Bacillota > Clostridia > Lachnospirales > Lachnospiraceae > Roseburia_B. The sequence continues at coordinate 734 of CAMSEJ010000358.1, read as the reverse complement.
GAAATCCCGCTGCAGCCTGCGAACAGTTCGTCGCCTGTAAGCTGCAGCGTACCCGGTAAAACAATCTTTTTAAGGGAATCGCAGCCTGCAAACGCCCGATCACCGATTTCTGCAATGCCGTCCGGCAGGTTGACTTCCGTTAAGGCCGTACAGTTTTCAAATGCACCTGCACCGATTTGCTGCACCGTTTCCGGCAGGACAACGGCAGTCAGCTCCGGTTCTTCTTTGAATGCATTGTCCGCTACCGCAATGACCTCACAGCCTTCTATCTCTAATTCCAGACCTTCCTGCATCTGCATCTGATCCCGGGAAAGGACAGCAGGAATTTCCAACCTGCCATCATCTGCCGCGGTATTCCTGGCAAATCCCGCTGTCCGGGCAATGTTCGCACCGTCTGCCTGCGTGCGCAGCTCATACCGGCGGATGCCCTTGATTTCCACCTTCATCTGATTGTATTCGTCAAAGGAAAGCACCCGGTAAACGGCGTTTCGCGTTCCCTGCCTCTGCTCAAAGATGCCGCTGCCCCATTTGGAAAACAGCTCGTATGCATCCTCGGACAGATTTGTCATACTGGTAAAACGGGTTCCCGTTCCGTTAAACGCCTCGTTTTTGTCCAGATACCAGCCATAGAAAAAGTCGTCGCTCCCGTTTTCATAGCTCGGCAGAAGCGGCAGGGAATTTTCTCCTTCCGGATTATCTTTGATGGAATGCCCCTTTTTGCCGAGCATTACATC
>CAMSEJ010000357.1 GCA_947057405.1 uncultured Roseburia sp. | reverse complement strand
CAAACCCATGGCAGCTACAAATCCGGGATGCCATTGTATCTTCTTCTCTTCCATTGCTCCTCCTTGGTTTAATTGGATTATAACAATATCCGCCGGATTTTTCAACCGCAGACATACACTGTAATCCCAACTGCCAGAACCGCCCCATTCCCCGTCACGGTTCCACGCCGTAGACCCGGAGCAGCCGCGTATACAAAAAGCCGGCGCAAACAGCCGAACACCCAAAAAGCAGCACGCACCCGCCCCCTTTCAAATGATTCCAAAGCATATTCCCCGAAACAAACGCATTCAAAGAAACATAATCCATCCAGCAGAGCCCAATCAAATGCAGAAACGCCGGAAGCGCCAGCACAACACTCAAAACCAGAAACGCCGTCCCGATATCTTTCACAACCGCCGAATACCAAAAAATAAAAAGCAAAATACAAAAAAACACAAAATAACGGCCGATATAAAGCAAAACCAGATACTGCCAAAGCCTGATATCCACCGGAAACCCCAAAAGCGCGGGGATAGCCGACAGCTTCGCATTCGCAAAAGGCAGGCCGTACTGCATGCACACCGCAATGAAATCCGGCGCATACCCGACCGCAAAAAAAGCGGTATAAAGCGGCGCGGCAACCCGCAGCTTTGCTTTCACCGTATCCTTTTGCCCCAATCTGCAGCAGGAAATCAGACGAATCATCCCCGTAGAATACTCCGACGCAAAAAATGCCGAAAAAGCGGCAATCATAGCGATAAGAAGCATCCCCGCGTTTTTCATATCATCCCCATAACCCACATACCAGTTTCCGGTCAGCTTCTCATATCCGGTTTCATAGACCATCCAGGGGCGTTCCCCCGTTTTGCGCCCCTGCTCATTCACATACGCAAACCGTTCCTGCACGCGCAAAAAAGCATCCTGCCCCTTCGTATTCTCTTCCACCAGTTTTTGCACCGCATCATACTCCTGCTGTGAAATACTGCCTGCTGCAAGCTGCTGCTCCGCTTCCAAACGCATACGGTCAAACGAAGCAAAACGCTCCTCCTCCCGCTCAATCTGTATGCGCGTCCGATCCGTCACCTCGCCTCCAAGCGTCTGCATATAATTCTTATAATACCGTTCCGACATTCCGATGTAAGGCTCCCTCTGCATCAGCCAGACCCCCTGTAAGCAGACAAACAAAAGAAAAATCCAAAACGCCTTTTGTATCCCCAACAGCTTATACGCCTCAAAATACCAAATCCCCCTGCCGCACCGCTTCCTTCTACTCCTTTTAGACACAAAACGGCTCTTTAACGTAATCGCCGAATCCCGGCTCTTAAAAATATACAGGCTGAAAAAAAAGGCTCCCGCACAAAGCAGCGCACAAAAAAGAACAAAGCCCCACACAATATAAACCGGAACAGAACACACATTCAGGTTAAAATAATACTGGTAAACCGGCGTCACCCGCACCAGATTCACAAGATTCAGATACTTTAAAATCTGAAGCGGCGAATTGCCGTCAATCCCCCAGTACAGGCCAAACGAAACCGCAAACGCCAAAACAGAGCGGACATAAAGCTGCGCCATGCTTTGAGCTCCCAACGCAAAGCAGAAAAACAAAAGCCCGATCCCAAAATAAATAAACATCTTAGAAGCCAGAAACAACATCCAATACTGCCCAACCGTAACATTTAACGCGCTTCCTGCATATCCGCCCACAGACTGCAGGCAGGCTCCCAAATCCACTGCGCCGTACTTGCACGCTGCGGCCAAAAAATTTCCTCCCCAGAACAGCAGCGAAAAAAAACAAACCGATACAAACAGCACGCCCATTTTTGCACACAAAAAATGGAACCTGCCATATGCAAGCGGCTTCACCAGCGCAAAAAGCCCTTTTTCTTTCTCTTTCACCACCAGTATTACCACCACATAAAAAATCAATACGGCCAGAAAAAAATCCGTAGCCAAAAAATCAACGGCTTCCACAAACATTTTCGTATTGGTAAATTGCAGGACATTTCCCTCCAAAGACAAAAATGCCTTTGCTGTCGCCCTTGCATTGCGGACAGAAAACGGATCCCTGCGTTGAAAAATAGAAATGCCGCCTGCATGATCCGCCCGCTCTTGAATCTCCTTCAAATAATCAGGATAATTCTCAATTTGCTGCAGCTGCTCATACAGTTCCTGAAACAAAAAATACGTATCCTCCACCACAGCGCCGTCCCCACATGCAGCTTCATAACCGCTTTTAATAAAATCTGCCTGCCCGTCCCCCCGCAGCGTCCCGATATGAGCATAAGCCTCCCTATAAACCTCCGGCCGAACCATCGAGTTCCCCGTATCCGTACCAATCAAAGCCATATTCAAAGCAAACAAAAACAACCCGCCCAGCAAAAACCCCCGCCTGGCATAAACTTTATATAACTCCTTCCAAAAAATCCCCATCAAAACCTCCTTAATCAGAACACACAATAACAACCAATCAAAAACATACCACTTTCAAAAAAACCTCTCCCAAACACGCTTTAACACTACAGCGAACAATATCGGCAAAGTTCCTTCAGCCAGAGGACAGGGGATGCGGCGTTCGCTGTGTAACAGGATAAAACGGCTCTAAAGTATCCCGTTTATGTACCCGAATGCGGACGCAACCGCCGGAAACGCGCCGTCCATGGCGCATTCCGGC
>CAMSEJ010000356.1 GCA_947057405.1 uncultured Roseburia sp. | reverse complement strand
GATCATGCCATGTGACTGGAGTTCAGACGTGTGCTCTTCCGATCTATGTTTATTCGGACAAAAAGCGAAGAATTACAGAAGAAACACGGGAAGTATCATATACAGCTGGAAAATATCTCTCAGAGCATCGGAGAGGAAATTGGCAGTCGCTTAGACGTTGTGGCCGTCGGTTGGTCGGAAGCCTTCAATACAGACGCAGATCAACCGTACTACATTGGAGAGAAAAGAGCTGCTTTATATGGCGCTGACAGTATCTATCTGCACCAGCTTTCCAACACCCTTGCAGAGGGGGAGCTTCCGCAGCGCGATAACGAAGTCATGCTCAGCGCCAACGCGAAACTTGCTTTGGAGGTGCAGATTGGCGACAGCGTAACGATCAGGACCCCGGCGGGAACTGCCAACTTTACCGTAACAGGTTTTGGCTCGGATGACCGGGAGGATTATCAGGGACAGACTTATCTGGTTGCTGTCTCTATGACGCGGTCAGCGTTTGCTTCGCTTATGGAACAAAACGGTATTTCGCTTAACCCAACCTGTTATGTACAGTTTCAGAATGCGTCAAAGGCTTCCGGTGCAATGACGGAAATAAAAGAGCTGTATGATTTGTCAGAAGAAAACATTTCCGAAAATACGGCAATTATGGGGACTGCAGGGCAGAGCAGCAATGAGTCTGTAAAAAATATTTACGGTTTGGCAGCAATTTTGTTTGTGCTGGTGCTGTTGGCCGGCGTGCTGATGATTTCCGGCAGCATGAACAGCAATGTGGCCCAGCGGACGAAATTTTTTGGTATGATGCGCTGTATTGGTGCAAGCCGCAGGCAGATTATCCGCTATGTGCGTTTGGAGGCATTAAACTGGTGTAAAACGGCTGTACCTGTTGGATTGCTCTTTGGCATGGCGATCAGTTGGAGCGTTTGCGCAGTACTGCATTATGGGATCGGCGGTGAATTTCAGACAATACCTGTGCTGGCCCTCAGTCCGGTGGGCCTTGGCAGCGGCGCACTGGTTGGAATTGTTACGGTTCTTATGGCGGCACAATCCCCGGCCAGACGTGCATCTAAAGTTTCGCCGATGGCAGCCGTTTCCGGCAACGCAGATACGACGCCTTTTGTACGGCATACCATGCGGCTGAATTTAGGCAGGGTTGAAAAGACTTTAGGCGTTCATCATGCAATCGCGTCTAAGAAAAACTGGTTTTTGATGACAGCCAGCTTTTCCCTTAGTATCATCCTGTTTCTCTGCTTTACGGTAGGGCTGGATTTTGCACATGCGTTAGTGCCGTCCCTGCGGTCCTGGCAGCCGGATATTACCCTCACAGGCTATGCCAATGAACCTGTGTTGAGTCAGAGTTTAAGTGATACCATCAGCTCTGTTTCCGGTGTAGAGCATGTCTTTGGCAGCACATACAGGCAGAATGTTTCTGCGGCTTCCTCACGACAGGGGGTTGACCATGTGAACCTGACATCGTACAGTGATTACCTGCTGGATCGTGCAGAGGAGAGTCTTGTGCATGGGGATTTATCAGAAATCTATGGAGACAGCAATCAGGTTATGACGGTTTCTAATAAGGATAATCCGTTACAGGTTGGCGATACCATTCAGATCGCGGGAGAGGAGGTTGTGATCGCCTGCGCCGTATCGGATGGATTGTATTCCAGTGAATACAGCGTAATCTGTTCGCAGGAAACGTTTGCCCGGCTTACAGGAGAGCGCAATTACAGCATGATTGGAGTGCAGTTTGGCAAAGATGCGTCGGATGATACGGTAAAACAGATCAGCAGCCTTGCCGAAAGCAATGTTATTTTTGAAGACCAGCGGGAAAGCAACAGACAGGACCGGGCCACCTATCTGGCATCCGTTTTTATTGTATACAGCTTTCTGGTCATTATTGCGATGATTACGCTGTTTAATATTGTTAACAGTATTTCTATGAGTGTAACAGCGCGAATGAAACAGTACGGCGCCATGCGGGCGGTGGGTATGGATGCAAAGCAGCTTACCCGGATGATTGCCGCAGAAGCCCTTACTTATTCCGTTTCCGGTCTTGTGATCGGCGGCAGCACAGGAATTGCGCTCAGCCGTTTCCTGCATATCAGGCTGCTTACGCAGTATTTTGGAACTCCGTGGAGCCTGCCCGTAGAACTGCTTGCCATTATTATTGTGTTTTCCATCGTTGCCGTGGTTGCTGCGGTTCATGCCCCGGCAAAGCGCATCCGCAACATGGAAATTACGGCAACGATCAACGAATTATAGGAATCAGCGAATTTGCCGTTAGGGAAAACCAGATAGAATGCAGGATTGACTGCAGGAACAGAGGGGCGGGATCATTTTCCCGCCCCTGCCTGACCGGGAGGTTCTTTATCGCACGGAGCATGGATGGACGGCTTGTCCATTCACAAATACCCTGATGGGTTCCCGGGTTACATCGTGGTCCGGTATACCGCCGGCTCTGCCGCCCAGTACGTCTTTCCCTTTCAGCATATCCCAGCTGAAATTCTCGACCGGTTCTCTGGAGACAAGGAAATTACCTGCACGCTGGGTCAGCTGTGCAAAGTTGACAGCGTAATCGGAGGCTCCTTCTTTATAGGTATAGATCGTGCTTTCACTGCCCATGAAACCGATGTCGGCTTCGTCGGTAAGCAGGGCGGTCATCGTCTTGT
>CAMSEJ010000355.1 GCA_947057405.1 uncultured Roseburia sp. | reverse complement strand
GCCGGATGAAAGGGCGGGATTTACCACCCGAGACTTCTGATATGCATATGGTGCAGACGGTATCCATATCAGTTGTTTCGGACAATTCCGCTGTTTTTAGGCAGGCAGAAAATGAATAAGGAGAATAAAATTATGTACAAGAGTTTTTCAATGGAGCTTGCAGGGCGGACGCTTACCGTAGATGTGGACAGGGTCGGCAAACAGGCGAACGGATGTGCAATGATGCACTACGGGGAGACGACCGTATTGTCTACGGCGACTTCCTCGGACAAGCCAAGGGACGGAATCGACTTTTTCCCGCTAAGCGTGGAATTTGAGGAAAAAATGTATGCGGTGGGCAAAATCCCGGGAGGGTTTAATAAACGGGAGGGCAAGGCGTCGGAAAACGCGGTTTTGACCGCGCGTGTGATTGACCGCCCCATGCGCCCACTGTTCCCGAAGGATTATCGGAATGACGTTACGTTAAATAATATGGTTATGAGTGTGGATCCGGAGTGCCGCCCGGAGCTTGTGGCGATGCTCGGCGCGGCAATTTCGACCTGTATTTCGGATATTCCGTTTGACGGCCCGTGCGCGATGACGCAGGTGGGCATGGAAAACGGCGAGTTTATTGTTAACCCGTCCCAGTCCCAGTGGGACAACGGGGATCTGATGCTTACCGTAGCTTCTACCTCCGAGAAGGTTATTATGATTGAAGCCGGCGCGAATGAAATACCGGAAGATAAGATGATTGAAGCGATTTATATGGCGCACGATATCAACCAGACGATTATTGAATTTATCAACCGGATCGTTGCGGAAACCGGAAAGCCCAAGCATACGTATACAAGCTGTGCGATTCCGGCGGAGATGTTTGAGGAAATGAAAAAGATTGTGCCGCCGGAAGAAATGGAAGAGGCGGTCTTTACCGACCAGAAACAGGTGCGGGAAGAAAATATCCGCAGCATTACCGAAAAGTTTGCGGAAGCGTTTGCGGAGAACGAGGAGTGGCTGGCCGTTTTGGACGAGGCGGTTTACCAGTATCAGAAAAAGACGGTGCGCAAGATGATTTTAAAGGATCACAAACGCCCGGACGGACGCGCGATTGATCAGATCCGCCCGCTTTCGGCCGAGGTGGATTTGATCCCAAGGGTGCACGGTTCGGCGATGTTTACCAGGGGACAGACGCAGATCTGCGATGTGGTGACGTTAGCGCCGTTGTCGGAAATCCAGAGAGTAGACGGGCTAGACGAAAACATTACGGAAAAACGCTATATGCACCATTATAATTTCCCGTCCTATTCCGTAGGCGAAACCAAGCCGTCAAGAGGGCCGGGGCGCAGGGAGATCGGGCACGGGGCGCTTGCAGAGCGCGCTTTAATCCCGATGCTTCCTTCGGTGGAAGAATTTCCGTATGCCATCCGCGCCGTTTCGGAGACGTTTGAATCCAACGGTTCGACGTCTATGGCGTCTACCTGCGCATCCTGTATGGCGTTAATGGCGGCGGGCGTGCCGATTAAAAAAATGGTTGCCGGTATTTCCTGCGGACTTGTGACCGGGGAAACGGACGACGATTACCTTGTGCTTACGGATATCCAGGGACTGGAGGATTTCTTCGGGGATATGGATTTTAAGGTAACCGGGACGAAGGACGGCATTACCGCGATTCAGATGGATATTAAGATCCACGGGCTGACCAGGCCGATTGTGGAGGAAGCGATTGCAAGGACAAGGGAAGCCAGGTTTTTCATTATGGACGAATGCATGTCCAAAGCGATTGCAAAACCCAGAACTGAAATCAGCCAGTACGCGCCGAAGATTATCCAGATTCAGATCGATCCCGCTAAAATCGGCGATGTGGTCGGACAGCGCGGCAAGACCATTAACGAGATTATTGAACGTACCGGCGTAAAGATCGATATTACGGACGACGGGGCCGTGTCGGTATGCGGTACGGACAAGTCCGGCATGGATCAGGCGGTGGAAATGATCCGGATGATTACGACTGATTTTGAGGAAGGACAGATACTGAAGGGAAAGATTGTCAGCATCAAGGAATTCGGCGCGTTTGTGGAATTTGCCCCGGGCAAGGAAGGGATGATCCATATCTCCAAGATCTCCAAAGAACGCATTAATCATGTGGAGGACGTTCTTACGTTGGGAGATAAGGTGACGGTGGTTTGCCTTGGAAAGGACAAGATGGGCAGGCTCAGCTTTTCTTTAAAGGATGTTCCGAAATATATGAAATAAAGATACAAAAGGGCAGCATGGGCGGATACGCGTATGCTGCCTGCTTTTTTTCGCAGAAATTCCCCTCTTTTCTTTTTTTGCGCGCTGTGATAGAATTGACAGGCGTTGTGATATCCGTATCAGGGAGGAGATAAGATATGTTAGAGCAAATCAAAGCCGTTATTTTTGATTTGGACGGCACTTTAATTGATTCTATGGGCTTGTGGCGGGATATTGACATTGCGTTTTTACAGGAGCGCGGGATTGAGTACCACGACAGCCTGCAGGAACTGATTGAGGGCATGAGCTTCACGGAGACGGCTGTGTTTTGTAAGGAGTATTATGGGTTGAGCGAATCCGTGGAAGAGCTGAAAGCGATCTGGAATAAAATGGCGGAGCATAAGTACCGTTATGAGGTGCAGCCAAAGCCCGGGGCGCTGGAATTTCTGGAGGAACTGAAAGG
>CAMSEJ010000354.1 GCA_947057405.1 uncultured Roseburia sp. | reverse complement strand
GTTTGAAGCGGTGGGAAGCCCTCGCGTGAAAAGCATGCTGGATACCGTTATGCCCATGACAAACTGGGAAACCTACACGGATTATTTTGAAAAGCTGGGTGTCGGCAACAAGCTGGATTATATCCATTTGGAAGACAGCAATGGGATAAATCAGTATCATCAGCCGGTGGGCACGGGAATTTTGGATTTTGATGAGCTGTTTGCGATCTTTCAGAAGTACGGCTATGACGGATGGATTAGTCTGGAGTTGATTTCCTCTTACATCAGAGAGCCTGAAATGGCTTCCGGGAGGGAGATCCGCATGCTGAAGAAATATTTTGACAAATAATTATGCGTATCTACGATAAAATTTGAAAACGAAATTATTAGAAGAAAAACAAAACATACCTTGCGTATTCTTTATTGGTTGAGATATAATAATTTTACATTTATTTGCAGATTTAGATGGAATTGTAAAGGTATTACAATACAATAAAGGCGGATACAGGTTATGATTAAAGGTGTAAGGTTATCGAAAATAAAAGAAATTCTTTACAATGTTGGTTCTGTAAAGGTAGAAGAGTTATGTGAACTGATGCATGTGTCACCGGTCACGATACGGAATGATCTGAATGAGCTGGAAAAGGAAAATTTTGCCACGCGGATTCATGGCGGGGCCGTGATCAACCCAGACAAACAGATCAACAGACCTGATTTTAATCTGAGTAAGGACCTGGATAACGTCATTTCTCACAATGTGATTGTCCCTCTTTCGGCGGAGCGTCAGATTGGCGTGCTGGCGAGACAGATGGTAAAGGACGATTCGTGGATTTTTCTCGGCTGCGGAAGCACCTGTGCCAGCATTGCTCTGGCATTGCAGGATAAAAGTGTCAATGTGGTGACGAACAGCGTTCTGGTAGCCACGATGCTGGCGCAAAATCCGATGGCGAATGTTATGGTTACCGGCGGCTATCTGTCCGGCAGGTACAGATCTCATTTGTCAGGCGATATTTTTGAGCAGTCTCTGTCTAATATCCGTGTGGATATTGCTTTTTTCGGGACGGCAGCCATTAACCTTGAAAGGGGATTTTGCGTTCAGGGACTGGAGGAGAGAAGCATCTATCTGTCTGTGAAGAAAATTGCAAGACAGACGGTTATCGTTGCCAGTACCTATAAGTATGGGAAGGATTCGTATTTTATACTGGCGAAGCTGGATGAACCGGATGCGATCATTGCGGAGAAGGACGTGCCGGAAGAGTACAAAAGGTATTTTGATGAACATCACGTTACCCTTGTTACACAAGCGGAGGAAAAGAGGTTATCAGAATATGAACACGAAGGAAATGCTGACTAGTACTTTCGGAACAGACAAGCCGATTATTGCTTTATTACATATTGATCCGCTGCCGGGAGACCCGCTGTACCACGATGCGGCGATGGCGGAAATTGTGGAAAATGTCAGAAAGGATGTGGAAAATCTTGTAGCCGGAGGCGTGGATGCGATCCTGTTCTCCAATGAGTTCAGTATGCCATATCAGAATCAGGTTTCGCAGGTGACGACGGCCTCCATGGCTTATATTATCGGGCGGGTGACGGAGGATTTGCCGATTCCGTTTGGCGTGCATGTGATTTCGGACGGCAGGGCCACGATTGAGCTGGCGGCGGCCACCGGGGCAAAATTTGTCCGGGGAATTTTTACCGGAGCCTACGTGGGAGAGTGCGGTATAAAGAATACGGATATCGCGGAGGTGCTCCGCCGGAAAAACGAGCTGTCCCTCGACGATTTGCGGATGTTTTATATGATAAATGCAGAGGCGGATGCATATTTAAATGACAGGCCGCTTGGTGTGATCGTCAATTCGCTGATCTTTAAGTGTAAGCCGGATGGCATCTGTCTTTCCGGACTGCATGCGGGCGAGGAGGCAAATGATGATTTCCTGGATGAAATGAAGGAGGCAGCAGGAGAAGCAGCTGTGTTCGCAAATACAGGCTGTACGGTGGATAATGTTGCAGAAAAATTAAAGCACTGCGACGGAGCTTTTGTTGGAACCGGGTTTAAGGTGGATGGCAAATTTGAAAATCGTACAGATCCGGACAGAATCCGCAAATTTATGGACATTGTCAAGGCTTCCAGATAATTGATGGAGAGAATGCAATGAAATATTATCTCGGTGTGGATGTGGGGTCGTCGGAAAGCAAGGCGACCCTTATTGATGAGAATTTTGCGATTGTAAAAACTGTTTTTGCGGCTCATGACCTTCTAAATCCCAGGCCCGGCTATTTCGAGCACGACGCACAGAAGGTGTGGTGGGATGATACGTGCAGGCTTATCAGAGAGCTTCTTGACGAATGCGGCATAGCCGCATCCGAGATCGCGGCGGCAGGCTGCAGTGCGCTGGGGGCAGACCTGGTACCGGTGGACCGGGAGTGCAGGCCCCTCAGAAATGCCATATTATACGGCATCGATTCCAGAGCAACGGAGGAAATCGCCTGGCTGAACCGAAAATATGGCGAGGAAAGGGTGCTGGAATTTAATGGAAGGCCGCTTTGCTCTAATGATATTCCGCCCAAAATGCTTTGGCTGAAAAATCATGAGCCGGAAATATTTGCGAAGGCATACAAGCTTTTGACGGCATCTTCGTTTTTGACGGCGAAACTGACAGGCCGGTATACAATTAGATCGGAAGAGCGTCGTGTAGGG
>CAMSEJ010000353.1 GCA_947057405.1 uncultured Roseburia sp. | reverse complement strand
CTGCAAAGTATACGGGAGCAATTGAAATGCTGCCGGGAAACCAGGTGCTTTCTGTGGTGGCGGTGGATGAAGCGGGGCGCAAAAGCGGGGTTTACCGCGTGAATTATGTGTATTTGCCGTAGACTTTTGGCGTGGACGACGCAACAAGAAAAATACCGGTTTAGGCGGTGAGCGATATGGGAATGGAGAAAAACAGCCGGCTGATCCGGGGCGTACAGCTTGAGTGGAGTAAAATCGGTTTTTCCAGCTATATAAGGGAGATAAAAGCCCTTCAAAACATAAAAAGAGTAGAGTTTCCGGCTTCTGTGACATTTTTTGTCGGGGAAAACGGGAGCGGGAAATCGACGATGTTAGAAGCGCTTGCCGTTGCGGCCGGTTTTAATCCGGAAGGCGGCACGAAAAATTATTCTTTTTCAACGTATGACTCCCATTCTAATCTGTACGACGCCATACGGCTTCTGCGGGGATACCGGAGAGAGGAATGCGGTTATTTTCTGCGTGCGGAAAGCTTTTATAATGTGGCGACTGCAGAAGAACGATATGCGGATTTAGAGCACCCTTCAAAGCGTCTGCATGAAAAATCGCACGGAGAAAGCGTTCTTGCCATTGCACAGGAGTATTTAAGGCCGAATGGGCTGTATTTTCTGGATGAGCCGGAGGCCGCCCTTTCGCCGCAGCGGCAGCTTACGCTTTTGCTGGAAATCTATAGGTGCGCCAAGGCCGGGGCGCAGTTTTTCATCGTGACCCACTCGCCGATTTTACTCGGAATGCCGGACGCTGTGATTTATAATTTTGACGATGGGCCGCTGCACGCCTGTTTGTATGAAGAAACCGAAAGCTACCAGGTGACTAAGATGTTTTTGGATAACAGGGAGCAGATATTAGGGAGGTTATTGTCCGAGCCGTAGCGTTTCTCTGCCGCAGGATATGAAAACGGGGGATGGTTCGGCAGGTTCAGGGAGAGGTGGAATTTTGATAGAACTGAAGGGAAAATATAACGAAGCGAAAATTTTTACGGATATTGTGGACGAAGCGTCCATTTCACAGGTCATGCTTTTACTGAACCAGGAATTTGTCTCCGGCAGTAAAATCAGGCTGATGCCGGATATCCATGCGGGCGCGGGCTGTACGATTGGGACAACGATGACGATTACCGACAAAATTGTCCCGAATTTAGTCGGCGTGGATATCGGCTGCGGTATGGAAACGATTCGAATCAAAGAAAAGCATTTGGAGCCGCAGAAGCTGGATAAGCTGATTTATGAAAAAATTCCGTCCGGATTTCATGTACGCGAAAAAACGCACCGGTATTTTGAGCAGATAAACCTGGAGGATTTGTACTGTTATCGGTATATCAATCCTGCAAGGGCGCAAAAAAGCCTGGGGACATTAGGCGGCGGCAATCATTTTATCGAAGCGGACCGGGACGACGGGGGCGCGCTTTATGTCGTCGTGCATTCCGGCAGCCGGCATCTGGGCTTAGAGGTGGCGGAATATTACCAGGAGGAAGGCTACAAGGCTTTAAACGGATGCGCGAAGAAGGACATTGAGGATTTGATTGCTGATTTGAAGGCGCAGGGCAGAAATCAGGAGATCCAGAAACGGATTACGGCGTTAAAAAACACGAAACGGACCTCTGTTCCAAAGCAGCTTGCCTATGTGTCCGGCGAACTGTTTGAACAGTATATCCACGATATGAAAATCGTCCAGGCATACGCGGATTTAAACAGGCGGGCCATGATGGATGAAATCGTAAAGGGAATGAAGTTCCACGTGACGGAGCAGTTTACGACAGTCCACAATTACATTGATATGGATGAGATGATTTTGAGGAAGGGCGCCGTTTCGGCAAAGGAAGGGGAAAAGCTTCTGATTCCGATTAATATGCGGGACGGTTCTTTGATCTGCATCGGCAAAGGAACACAGGACTGGAACCGGTCGGCTCCGCACGGGGCGGGCAGGCTGATGAGCCGGTCGGCGGCGAAGGGGTCTTTTACGGTTTCGGAATTTAAAAAGCAGATGCGCGGGATTTATACGACGTCGGTCAATCAGGATACGCTGGACGAGTGCCCGATGGCTTATAAGAGCATGGAGGATATTGTGGCAAATATCCGTGATACGGCAGAGGTAATATCCGTGATAAAGCCGATTTATAATTTTAAGGCGGGAGGCGAATAGGCACCGGACCATTTTTGCGTGTGTCGGAAAAATACGAGAAGGATCAGGTATGGAAAGGGGGAGTTTGGATGGGGACATGGAACCGTGCATATCTTTATGTGACACGTAAGAAGGCGCGCAGCATTCTTTTGTTTGTGATCTTTTTTGTGACGGGGCTGCTTTTGATTACAGGATTTGCTGTACGCAAAGGAGCCGTGTCATCGGCAGGGGAGTTCAGGAAGTCTTTGACGGCGGGGATAACGATTGACTGGCGTTTACGGATGGATATAGAAGCAGTTATGGATTACAGCACGAATGAGAAGGGCGAGCTGGTGGCCAATTGGAAGATACCGATGATGAAGGAGGAGTATGTCGATGATTTTCTGGCAATGGAAGGTGTCTGCGGGTTTTACCGCGATTTGGGACGTGAGACGGCATATACGGGCCTGACGGTATGTCCGGGATTTCAAACGAGATTTTAGATCGGAAGAGCGTCGTGTAGGGAAAGAGTGTGGTACCTTGTGTA
>CAMSEJ010000352.1 GCA_947057405.1 uncultured Roseburia sp. | reverse complement strand
CTCTTCCGATCTAAAAGACCGATCAGCAGCGTGAAAAACACGTTTTGGGAAATTTGGTAATAGGGCGTCCGGTGGAACGCAAGGTCAAACGGTACCTCGGAAACCAGGGCGAATGCAGCGAGGCGCAGGCAGTATTTGGGCAGGTTTCGGGTATGCAAGAAGCCTTCGACTAAAAGAAAACAAAATATCGGGAAGGCGATGCGGCCGATGTAACGCAGGGCGTAATACGGGACGGCAATGCCGGGACAGGAGGCAATTAAAGACTGCATGGACCAGTCGGTAACGCCTGCTGCGGATGCCGTCTCGGTAAGGACGGGCATAAGCAGGCTTGCACCGATGTGGTCAAGCAGCATGGAGATAATTGCGGCTATTTTTAAAGTACTCCCGGAAATGCCGCCCGGGGCGGCAGGATGGTTTGTTTGAGTCATGTAGGATTCTCCTTTACTTTCTTGATGGGATTTATTATACTGGTTTTATGGAAAAAAAACAACTTGCAAAGAGTAAACGAAAAGGGTGAGAGGGCAGATGGCAGATGGAAGATAAGCGATATGCGGTTCTGATTGACGCAGACAATGTTTCGGCCAAATATATTCTGGCGATTTTAGACGAGATGACAAAGTACGGGATTATTACGTATAAAAGGATTTACGGAGACTGGACGAGCAGCCAGTCGTCCAAATGGCGGGAGGAGCTTTTGACAAATTCCATTACTCCCATTCAGCAGTTCTGCAATACGGCAGGGAAAAATGCCACGGATTCGGCGCTGATTATTGACGCAATGGATATCCTTTATACCGGGAGGGTAGAGGGATTTTGCATTGTATCGAGTGACGGCGATTTTACCAAGCTGGCAAGCAGGCTGCGGGAATCGGGGATGGAGGTTATCGGGATGGGGGAGAATAAGACCCCGAAATCCTTTAAGGCGGCGTGTTCCGTATTTACGAATCTGGAAATCCTGCTGGAGCAGGACGAGGATAAGGCCAAAGAAAATATTTCCCAGGAGACGATTAAAGGCGCTATTGTGGAGATCATTACGGAGAATGAGAACAATGGCAGAAAGACCGGGCTTGGTGCGTTGGGCAATTCCCTTTTGAAGAAGTATTCAGATTTTGATGTGCGTAATTACGGATACAGTTCCCTTTCTAAGTTTGTGGAGGA
Organism: uncultured Roseburia sp.; assembly: GCA_947057405.1. GTDB lineage: Bacteria > Bacillota > Clostridia > Lachnospirales > Lachnospiraceae > Roseburia_B. Next base: position 1,552 of record CAMSEJ010000352.1, on the reverse strand, counting down.
AATGGCGGATACGTTTAAGCTTTATAAAAAAGAAAATATTATTCTGGTCGGGCTGCAGGACGTGAGCGTGAAACGTGAAGAGCTGGAGGATTATATCCGTCAGTGCGTCTGGCAGTCAAAGGGCGAAGGCGTGGATCTGGCCGCAATGGGGCAGAAGGTACACAAGAAGTATCCGGATTTTAAGGTAAAGGAGTACGGGTATTCTACATTCCAGAAGTTTGTGTCGCAGATTTCGGGAGTGGAGATTAAGACGGAGAACGAAACGGTGAAGCGGCTGATGGAGGTGCCGAAGGCATCGATCTGGAGAGGAAGGAGAAATAAGTAAGCCGCCGGAGGATATGCTGACGGGAAATGACGATGGTATCTGTGCGTCATGTTCCGTCAGCCTTTTTATTCTTCCGCTATCGGGATGTAGCAATTGCGGCTTCTACAAATCCTTTGAACAGCGGGTGCGGCCGGTTTGGCCTGGATTTTAATTCCGGATGCGCCTGTGTGGCAAGAAACCACGGATGATCCGGAAGCTCAATCATTTCGATGATCCGCCCGTCCGGCGAGATTCCGCAGAGCTTCATTCCGTGATCCGTTAAAGCGGTCCGGTAATCGTTGTTCACCTCATAACGGTGGCGGTGCCGTTCGTGGATCGTGTCCGCTCCGTACAGCGTATGGGCTTTAGAAGACGAATCCAGCACACACGGATAGGAACCCAGCCGAAGCGTGCCGCCGATATCTTCGATGCCGTCCTGATCCGGCATCAGGGAAATGACCGGATGCGTGGTATGCGGGTTTAATTCGATGCTGTGCGCATCGTGCATCGTACAGACATTTCTTGCAAATTCGATAATCGCAACCTGCATTCCAAGGCAGAGCCCGAGATAGGGGATGCCGCGGCTGCGTGCATAGCCGGCAGCGACAATCATGCCCTCGACGCCGCGGTTGCCAAAGCCGCCGGGAACAATAATGCCCTGGGCGCTGCCAAGAATTTCCTCTGCGTTTTCGGCAGTCAGATGCTCGGAATCCACCCAGTTTAAGTTGACGGTGGCGCGGCTGGCAATGGCGCCGTGCTTTAAGGCTTCCACGACGGAGATATAGGCATCGTGGAGCTGTGTGTATTTGCCGACCAGTGCAATGTTGACTTCTTTGTCCGGATGGCGCAGGTTGTCCACCATCTCTTCCCAGTCCGCAAGGTCGGGTTTGGGGCAGGGGAGCTTTAAGCAGTCGCAGGCAACCGTAGCCAGATCTTCTTTTTCCATGGCAAGCGGCGCTTCGTAGAGGTATTCCACGTCCAGGTTCTGCAGTACATGGTTGCTTGGTACATTGCAGAAAAGGGCGATCTTGTCTTTTAAGCTCTGATCGAGCGGATGCTCAGAACGGCAGACGATAATGTCGGGCTGGATTCCCATGCCCTGTAAATCCTTAACGCTGGCCTGGGTCGGCTTGGTCTTTAATTCACCGGACGCTTTAATGTACGGGATTAAGGTGACGTGGATTAAAATGGCATTCTCATGGCCGATTTCGTGCTGGAACTGGCGGATGGCTTCCAGAAACGGCTGGC
>CAMSEJ010000351.1 GCA_947057405.1 uncultured Roseburia sp. | reverse complement strand
TGCGGGGGCAGGATTTGAACCTGCGGCCTTCGGGTTATGAGCCCGACGAGCTTCCGGACTGCTCCACCCCGCGCTGTTCCATTCATATCTCTGTTATTTTTCTATTATATTCTACACCTCTTTTGTCAAATATATTCCAAATTTTTTTTATTTTGTGTTATAATGAAATCTATCAGGCATTTACGGCTAAATATAAGAAAAGGAGTGTATGAATATGGCTGAAGAAATTACAACACAGGCGCAGGAGACGACAGAAGCGGCGGAATCCATGGAGGATTACAAAAGGGAGGTGGAAGCGTCTTTCCGCAAGCTGTCTGAGGGCGACATTATCACAGGAACGGTAATTGCCGTTACGGAGGAAGAAGTAACGCTGGATTTGAAGTATTATGCATCGGGCATTATTAAAGCGGACCAGTTCAGCGACGAACCGGGTTTTAACCTGACGGAGTCGGTACATGCCGGAGATGTGGTGGAAGCCACGATTATCCGTATGGACGACGGGGAGGGCAATCTGCTGCTTTCCAAAAAACAGGCGAACGATGTGCTGGCCTGGGACAAGCTGAACCAATATCTGGAGGACGAAACAGTGCATAAGGTCCGGGTCAAAGGAATTGTACCGAGCGGCGTAATTGCCTATCTGGACGGCATCCGCGGCTTTATACCCGCCTCCCACTTAAGCCTGGATTATGTGGAAGACTGCAACCCGTGGCTTGGCAAGGAACTGGATGTCCGGGTGATTACGGTGGACAAGTCCAAAAAGAAACTGGTGCTTTCCGCCAAAGCCGTTGCAAGGGAACGGGCCAAAGAAGAGCAGAACCACAGAATTGCCATGCTTGTGCCGGGCACGGTTGTGGAAGGCACGGTGGAAAGCATTATGCCATACGGCGCTTTTATTCATATCGGGGACGGGTTAACCGGACTGGTACATATTTCACAGATTTGCCTGCGGCGCATTAAAACGCCGAAGGAGGTATTAGAGGTCGGACAGACCGTAAAAGCGAAAATTCTGAATACAAACGACCATAAAATCAGCCTGAGCATGCGCGCGCTGGAAGAAAATACGGCTGCCGATACGAGGGATGAAGAAGAAACGGAACGCGTCGGCGACTATATCTCACATGAGACGGCATCTACAAGCCTTGGCGCTTTGCTGAAAAATATCAAATTAAATTAAGGATAAGGGAACGGACAGCCGCATGACGGGAGATTCATGCGGCTGTTTTTCAGCTATTCGGACGACTGTGCAGGCTTCTGCCGGACCAGGCATAACGCTATGGCCGCCGCCGCACTTCCGATCAGGATGCCCGCCAGTACGTCGGTGGGGTAATGGACACCGGCGTAAAGTCTTGAGAAGCAGATAAGAAGCGCCAGGATCAGCAGGGGAATGCCCGCTTTTTTGGGAAGCCTTGCCAGCAGAGCGAGGGATGCCGCCATGGAGCAGGTAGAATGACCGGACGGAAAGGAGAAATCGTGCGGTTTTATGCCCAGATACTGCAGGCCCTCAATGACTTCGTAAGGACGGATACGGGCGACCATGTTTTTGATGCACAAATTGGTAATGATAAAGCCGATCAGGACGGCTGCAATACCTGTGAGGGCAGCTTTGCGGCGGTTCGGGAAAAACAGGAGGACTGCCAAAAGAACAAGCCAGAACCATCCGGCATTTCCGAGGTTCGTAATAAAAAGCATAATGGGGGTTAAAAATTCTCTGCGCAGATGGTCCTGAATCCACAGCAGGATATTGGCGTCGAGTGTGATAAGCCAGTTCATGTCGGGTGTCCTTTCTTTTTTTCATGGGGCACGAAAAGCAGAGGGTTGCATCCTGCTATTCGTTTTTAAATAACGGAGTTGAAAAATACCGCTCTGCCGTGTCCGGAAGGACGGTTACTACGGTTTTTCCGCTGCCTAATTTCTCCGCGAGCTTCAATGCTGCCGCAACGTTTGTGCCGCTGGATATGCCGCACATGATGCCTTCTAAGCGCGCCAGATCTTTTGCTGTTTTTATGGCTTCTTCATCGGTTACAATATAGATGTCTTCGTATATTTGCTGGTTTAAAATCTGGGGAATCACACCGTCTCCGATCCCCATCTGCAGGTGCGTCCCGATGGTACCGCCCGCTAAGATTGCGGCGTTTTCGGGTTCTACTGCCCAGATTGTAATATCCGGATTCTGGGCCTTTAAAACCTCTCCGATTCCGGTAATTGTACCGCCTGTGCCGATCCCGGAACAAAAGCCGTCGATTGGTCCGGCCACCTGCTCTAAGATTTCAAGCGCGGTATGATGCTTGTGGGCTTTGATATTATTGGGATTTTCAAACTGCTGCGGAACAAAGACGTTCGGATTTTCTTCTGCCATTTTTAACGCTGTCCGGAGACATTTGTCGATGCATTCCCCGATATTGCCCGCATCATGTATCAGCTTGACGTCCGCGCCGTAGTGTTCCACCAAAAGCCTGCGCTCTTCGCTGACAGAGTCGGGCATAATGATGACGGTTTTGTAGCCGCGCACGGCCCCGACCAATGCCAGGCCGATTCCCTGGTTGCCACTGGTCGGCTCAACGATAATGGTATCTTTATGTACAATGCCCTGTTTTTCGGCTGCCAGGATCATGTTGTACGCCGTGCGGGTTTTAATGGAACCGCCTACGTTTAAGCCCTCGAACTTTACGAGAACTTCAGATCGGAAGAGCACACGTCTGAACTCCAGTCACATGGCATGATCT
>CAMSEJ010000350.1 GCA_947057405.1 uncultured Roseburia sp. | reverse complement strand
CTGGATTCGGGGGTTTCGGTCCGCGTCGGGGAATCCATGTTTTTTCAGGTGCGTTCCAATAATGGAGCGCAGATTGCAATCCGTCCGTTTTCCCAGGCGGGAGGAATGAATCCGGCGCTTTTGAATGCGTTAAAGGTCGCGAATCTGCCGGCGGACGGGAGAATGGTTACAATGGTAAACAGCATGATGGAGCTGTCCATGCCGATTGATAAGCAGAGCCTGGCGCAGATGGCGAAGCTGGTTGCGGGAAACGAAAGGATGGACGCCGCTACGATTGTTCAGATGGCAAAGTTAAAGATTCCGGTTACGGCGGAGATGGCGGCTCAGTTTGAAAATTATAAATCGGATCAGTATGCGATTTTAGATCGCCTGGAATCGGTGATGGAATCGCTTCCGGAGGCGCTGGCGCACGGGGGCGGGAATTTGAAGGAGCTTCTGGGGTTTAACCGGATGATGCTTGAGGCGCTGCTCGGACAGACGCCGGCGGATGCCGAAGGCTTTGTGCAGCAGCGCACGGAAGGGACGGGAGCGGATCCGGAAGGAGGAGTGGCCGGGAAAGACGGGGTGCAGCCGGAAGTAAAGCCTGCCGCAAAGGGCGGGGGGAATCCGGGGGACGCAGCCGCCGCAAAGGGCGGCCTGAATTCGGGCGGCGTCCTGCAGCCGGAAGCGGAGCCTGCTGCAAAAGGCAGCCCGCAGCCGGGAGGCGAACCTGCCGGAACGAGCGGGGTGAATCCGCAGGACGCGCATGCCGCAAAAGGCGTTCTGCAGCCGGAAACAGAGCTTTTTCCCAAAGACGGGATGAATCCGGAAGCGGAGCCTGCCGCAAAAGGCGGGATGAATCCGGAAACGGAGCTTTTCCCCAAAGGCGGGATGAATCCGGAGGACAAAATGATCGCAAAAGGCGCCTTGCAGCCGGGGGCGGATGCCGTGCATGCTGCGCAGTCCGATACGTTAAAAAGCCTTCTTGGCAGCGGCGGTCTGCATCAGCTTGCCGAGAGGCTTGCCGGGATTCCGGAATTGTCGCAGAATCCGGCCTTATTCGGGGACGGGATGCTTGCGGCGGGGCTGAGCGCGAAGGAGCTGCTGTGTCAGATCCGTCAGGCGTTTTCCAGCAAAAACCCGTTCAGCAGGCAGGCGCTTGCCGAACTTGCCTCGTCGAAGGAATACCGTACCCTGATCCGCAGCGTTTTAGAACAGCAGTGGCTGTTAAAGCCGGAAGAGCTGAACGGGGAGCATAAGGTGCGTGAACTGTATGAACGCCTGGACCGCCAGATGGAACAGATGGAAAAGGTATTAAAGTCTTTTGGGCAGGGTGCGTCGCAGCTGTCGGATACCGCGGCAAGTGTACGGAGTAATATCCAGTTTATGAACCAGCTGAACCAGAATTTTGCATACATCCAGATTCCGTTAAAGCTGGCCGGGCAGAATGCCCACAGTGATTTGTATGTTTATACCGACAAGCGGAAAAAACGGGAGAAAGACGATGAGCTGACCGCATTTCTGCATCTGGATCTGGATCATCTGGGTTCTACGGATGTGTCGATTAAGCTGTTGAACCGCCAGGTGACAACGAATTTTTACCTGGGGGACGATGCGTCTTACCGGATTTTGCAGGAGCATATGGACATTTTGGAAAAACGGCTTTTGGAAAAGGGATACCACGCCAAAATCTATGTTTCCAACCAGGAGGAAAACGTTAATTTTGTAGAGGACATTTTAAAACAGGGGACGCCATCCGCAGGGGGTATGGTACACAGATATTCATTTGATGTCAGGGCGTGAGGATATGAAACGGAAAAAAGAAGACATAACAGTAAAAACCGCGGTGGCCCTTTCCTATGAGCCGGGGGATGCGGCGCCGAAGATTTTGGCGACCGGGAAAGGGGAGCTGGCGGAGCGGATTATAAAAAAGGGGCAGGAGGAGAATGTGCCGCTTTATCGGGATCATAAGCTGGCAAGTACGCTTTCCAAGCTGGAGATTGGGGATTCTATTCCGCCGGAGCTGTATGATGTGGTAGCGGAAATTCTGGTGTTTGTGGACGATATGGACCGGCTGCGGGCCAAAATTGGCAGATAGGACGACTGGCGTCAGCATCTGGAAGCCGCGATCCGAAAGGGAGACGAATCAAATATGGCAGAGGGCAATAAAAGGCAGGTAGGCAGCAGGTACGAGCAGATAGCAGCCGATTACCTGGCCGGGCAGGGATTTCTAGTGACGGAGCACAATTTTTACAGTCGTTTTGGGGAAATCGATCTGATTGCAAGGGACGGCAGATACCTTGTATTTGTAGAAGTAAAGTACCGCAAAAACAGCGCCTGCGGTACGCCTCTGGAGGCGGTAACAGAAGGAAAGCAGAGGCGGATTTGCAGGACGGCCCTGTATTACTGCAGCAAAAAAGGGTATGAAGATAGTGTGCCGTGCCGTTTTGACGTGGTTGCCATCGAAGGGGAGCATGGAGTGCGGCATATTAAAAACGCATTTGACTTTATATATTGAAAGGGGTTATTACGGCGCCGTTTACCGGCGGACACTGAATCGGAAAGGAAAAACAGGATGTATACAGGAAAGGTTCTAAAACTGCGGCGGTTTTTTACAGAAAACGGGGAAAGCCTGCCGCTTTTTATTTATCCGCTGCTCGAACAGACGGGAATGGTGACGCATGCTTTTACAACGCGTTTGGGAGGCGTCAGTGAAGGGATTTATTCGTCGCTGAATTTAAGTTTTCACAG
>CAMSEJ010000349.1 GCA_947057405.1 uncultured Roseburia sp. | reverse complement strand
TACACAAGGTACCACACTCTTTCCCTACACGACGCTCTTCCGATCTGTTATCTCTGGAAACCGCTTGAGCTCTTCGGCGTAAACGATCCGACCAGCGCAGCCAGGAACTACCGAAAAGTACACAAGTATGAAAAACGCATGGTGGATGTGGCAAAGAAAAAAAACGTTTATCTTCTGGCAGGGCATTCCCACCGGCCGCATCTGGTAGAAGGAGAATTGTATCTTAATGCAGGAAGCTGCGTGCATCCGCAGGGAATCACGGCAATCGAAATCGAACAGATGCGTATGAGCCTTGTGAAATGGGTGATGGGAAACAAAAAAGACGGGACGCTTTATGTCGAAAAAGAGATTCTGCAGGGAGAAGTGGCAATTTTGTAACCAAACAGGATTTACTTTTCCCGTAAAATCAAGTAAAATATATCCGGCAGAAAGAAATTTTTCAACACACTCTCATACATAAAGGAGGCAGGGTACGCAATGGAAAAATCAAAAGTATACTTTACCACATTTAAAACAAGTTTTACGGAAAACCTGCTGCAAAAGCTGCGCAGGCTCATGATCACGGCCGGCATCAAAGAGATTGATTTTAAGGACAAATACGCGGCCATTAAGCTCCATTTCGGCGAATACGGCAATCTGGCATTTCTGCGGCCGAACTATGCGAAGGTCGTAGCGGACCTGGTGAAAGAAGAAGGCGGTATGCCGTTTTTGACCGACTGCAATACGCTTTATGTCGGCAGCAGAAAAAATGCGCTGGATCACCTTGATACGGCATATGCAAACGGATTTTCTCCCATGACAACCGGATGCCAGGTAATCATTGCGGACGGATTAAAAGGGACCGATGAGGTATTGGTGCCGATAAACGGGGAATATGTAAAAGAAGCAAAGATCGGGCGCGCGCTGATGGATGCGGATATCCTGATTTCTCTGACTCATTTCAAAGGGCACGAAGCCACCAGCTTCGGCGGCGCAATTAAAAATATCGGAATGGGCGGCGGTTCCCGCGCCGGAAAAATGGAAATGCACAGCGACGGCAAACCGGTCGTTGCCGCGGAGAAATGCATCGGCTGCGGATGCTGTACGAAGGTCTGCGCCCATACCGGCGTAACGGTAACGGATCGCAAAGCCGCCATTGACCACGACAAATGCGTGGGCTGCGGGCGCTGCATCGGCGTCTGCCCGAAGGACGCGATTGAAGCGACATTCGACGCTTCCAACCTGCGCTTAAACTGCAAAATGGCAGAGTATACCAAGGCAGTCTGTCAGGACAGACCGTGCTTCCATGTGGCACTGGTTTGCGACGTATCGCCGAACTGCGACTGCCATGCAGAAAATGACATTCCGATTATCCCGGACGTGGGCATGTTTGCTTCCTTTGATCCGGTAGCACTTGACGTAGCATGCGCGGATGCCTGCAACCGCCAGCCAATCATTGCGGGAAGCGTCCTTGCCGAAAACTGCGAAAAGCACAGGGACTGCTGCTCAAACGATCATTTCCATATGACACATCCGGATACGGAATGGCAGAGCTGCATCCGGCACAGCGTAAAAATCGGGCTGGGGACGGATGCATATGAATTAATTGAGATCTAAAAAATATTTGCACTTCCTGCAAGGATCTTCCGCCCTGAATCGTATTCTATATGAAAGACAAAAAACAGATGCGTAAAACAAGGAGGAAAAGAAAATGAAGCTATTCAGGAAATGCAAAAAAGCGCTCGTTGTAACCATGACAGCCGTCATGCTGTCAAGCAGCCTGTCCGTGCCGGTTCTGGCTCACGGGCATGGGGGCACCCATCACAGCAGCGCCAGTACGGCCAGCGGTACACATCACAACAGCAGTTATCAAAGCAGCTGCACCGGCACCAAAAAAGCCTCAAACGGCTATTACTGCTCTTACCACTGCAAATCGCACAAGAAAAAAAGCAACTGTAAAAAATACTGTAAAAAACATCAGACAACCCACAAAAACGGGAAAAGACACAAATGCGCGTAACACCCGACTTTGGATTCGTGCCGCACATTCGGAACAGACAGACCTATAACACCGCAACAAAAAAACGCTGCGGCAGAACGGGGACGGGCGCGGGAAGATAATTCCCGGCTTCCGTCCCCGTTCTCATTTATATGCTCTGCCAAACGAACCGGCTTCCCTTTTACTGAATCCGAAACTGACCAATCAGCCGGTTTAAGGTTCTTGCCTGCTCCGACAGCTCTGACGAAATGACCGCACTCTGCTCCGCCGCTGCCGCATTGGTCTGGATTACTTTAGAAACCTCTTTAATTCTGCTCTCCACAGAAACAATCATCTCAGACTGCTGCACGCTCGCAAGCGAAATCTCATCCATCAGCGTCTTAATCGACGAGATACATTCATTAATCACCTGCATTGCCGAAATCGCAAGATCCGTAGACTCCGTCCCGGTTTTTGCATCATGGATCGAGCGTCCAATCAACGTGCTGGTATCCCTTGCCGCCTCTGCGGACCGCGAAGCAAGGCTTCTGACCTCTCCCGATACAACCGAAAAGCCCTTGCCCGCGCTGCCTGCCCTGGAAGCTTCCACTGAAGCATTGAGCGCAAGGATATTGGTCTGAAATGCAATATCTTCAATCGTCTTGCTGATACTGCCGATTTGTGCCGAAGATCGGTCAATGTTTTTGGTCGCAACGCTTAACTGTTCCATCTTCGTGTCCGCTTCGGCTGCAAATCCCGTAGCCTTATCCACCAG
>CAMSEJ010000348.1 GCA_947057405.1 uncultured Roseburia sp. | reverse complement strand
CACAAGGTACCACACTCTTTCCCTACACGACGCTCTTCCGATCTTCTTTTGCCGCAGCGGAGCTTTTAATCGCAAGGCTCTGCACCTCATCCGCCACAATGGCAAACCCTTTTCCCGCTTCCCCTGCGCGGGCGGCTTCCACAGCGGCATTTAACGCCAGAATATTGGTCTGGAACGAAATATCCTCAATCGTCTTAATGATGCCGCCGATTTTTTGGGAGGATTGGGAGATATCTCCGATGGCTACTTTCAAATCCTGCATTTTCCGGTTGCAGACAGCAAGCTGCTCCGCCGCATCCGTAGTCGATTCTCTGGCTTCCTCGGCGTCTGCCGAGGTGCTGTCTACCTGCCCGGAAAGCTCGTGAATGCTTTCGGAAAGGCGCTCTACGGCAGAAGCCTGTTCAATTGCCCCCTGGGACAGCGTCTGCGCTTCGCTTGACATCCGCTGCGCTTCCTTCGATACCCGGCCGGAGGTAAGATTGATTTGCATAAGCGTCTCATTGAGTGCATCCAAAATCTCACGCATCGCTTCCTGAATCGGCAGAAACTCCCCGCGGTAATCGTGTTCGATTGCCAGATCCATATTTCCGGACGCCATCTGTTTCAGTTTGGAATCAATATCGCCTATGTATTTTTTTAATTCATGCTTCGTCTCGTGAATCGACTGCACCAGCATACCAACTTCGGACGTATCCGGCTGCAGTGCAAACCCGGACGAAAGGTTTCCGCCCGAAATTTCCACCATCTGATCCCGGATGGCAAGCACCGGGCGCAGCAACCGCCTTCTTACCACAACCATATTCATCAGCTGCATCAATACGATCAGCATCAGCGCCAGAACCATAAAGGTCTGGATCCGGCTTAACAAATCGGATAATTCCCGGACCAGAGCGAAAGACCTTGTATCAAGGGCTTCTAAGAACTGCTCCTTTAAGGCATTGATCTGGGTAATCGCTTCCTGGTACTCTTTCCCGTATACATAATCCAGCGCCTGCTGCATCCGTCCGGACTGTACGTTTTCCATTGCTTCCTCTTCCAGCGGGACCAGCCGGTTGGAAAGCCCTGCCATTTCGTCAATCATGCCCTGCTCTTCTTCGGTAATCCCAATCTTTTGCATGGCCTCCACGCCCAAATCCCGGTTTTTCAGATTGTTGATTTCATTCCAGTAGTTATCATAATGCGTCTTGTCTCCCGTTGCGGCAAACGCGCGCACCTCGTTGGTCAGGTAAGCGGAACCGTTCATAAAACGGTTTGCGTTGTAAGTCAGCAGAAAACGGTTTTCATTCGCCGTCTCCAGCTTTTTGCTGGTGCTGCTGTAAGCAAACAGGGAGATGACCATCAAAATCAGGGTCAGGATGGAAATCCCGTTTAAAATCAGGATCAGGAGTGACTGGTTGATTGCTTTTTTCATAGGAACTCTCCTCTCGGTATTTCTTTTTGCACTGTTTCTCTATAGTTTACAGAATAAATGCCCAAATGGCAACAATTTATTTTTCCGCCCGCATCTGCCGGGACGGCGGTATTAACCCGGTTACCTCGTATAGCTCCAGCCTGTGCAGCGCCCGCGTCGCGCTGATGTAGAGCGCCCTTTTATGCAGCCCGGTCACGTAATCCTGTAAATCCGGTACAAACACCGCGTCAAACTCCAGCCCCTTCGCCAGATAAAACGGCATAACGGAAATCCCCCGTCCGAATCTCATACTGTCCTTCGTCAGAAGCGTCACTTCCCGCCCTTTTACCCTCTGATCCAGCATTTGCTTCATTTCCTCCGCTTTCTCCGCGTTCAGACAAAGCACCGCCAGCGTATCGTATTCCGTTTCGTCCGCCGTATCCTCCGCCAGCATCCGAAACATTTCTTCCCTTTTGGCGCACTGCTTTACCTCGGGCGCCGTTCCGTGCCGGCTCACCGCCTGCACGCCGTTTCCGCCCGCAATGGATTCGGCAAACGCCGTAATCTCCGCCGTAGAACGGTAGCTTTTCTCCAACGAAACACAGTATACTTCTTTTCCGAATATTTTCGGCAGAATCTTTAATACGTCCTGCCGCTCCGTTCCGATCGTCTGCCCCTTATCCCCAAGGACCGTCATGGGGCAGTCAAACAGCTTTTCCAGCAGCACATACTGCAGATACGAATAATCCTGCATTTCGTCAATCACCAGATGCTTTACCCCGCTGCGCACCGGCGCGCCCAACAGGGCGTATTTCAGATAAAGGAGCGGATATACATCCTCATAGGGCAGCACGCCGCCGGGCATAAGAAGCTTTTTCATTCCGTTTGCCCTCAAAAACCGGTTATAAAGCTCTATGACATTTTTAGTCCGGTACATCCGGTCCAGCCGTTCTATAATCTCCTGCTGTTCCTCGTCGTCCATATTTTTATGGCGCAGCGTTTCCTCTGCGTCAATCAGATACTCTCCGATCCGCCTCATCCGGCACAAAATCGGAACGTCCGAAAACCGCTCGTAAAACAGCTCCGAAATCCGCTCTTCTTTCATTTCCATTTTATTATGGCGAAAATCCCGGATGTCCAAAAGCTCCCATTCCAGGCTCAGAACAAACCCGTCCAGCTCCCGGATAAACTGCCTGGTCTGCTTATACTGCATCGGCCCGGCAGCGTACCTTTTGCCCTGGCGCAGCATTTTTTCAATCTCGTCGTACCGATCCTGCGCTTCTCCATACGCGCTTAACTCCCGATATGCAAAGTCGTCAAGCGTCATTTCGCGGATATTTTCCTCC
>CAMSEJ010000347.1 GCA_947057405.1 uncultured Roseburia sp. | reverse complement strand
ACACAAGGTACCACACTCTTTCCCTACACGACGCTCTTCCGATCTCCCACTTCTTACGGTTCCTCCAGTCCTCTTCGGTGATTTTCCACTGTTTGCCCGGTGTGTGCTCACGCTCCGTAAATCTTGCAAGCTGCGTTTCCTTATCAATATGCACCCAGAACTTAATCACAACTGCGCCCCAGTCCGACAGCTCCTGTTCAAATTCATTGATTTCGTTATATGCCCGCTTCCAGTCGTTGTCCGAACAAAAGCCCTCCAGACGCTCTACCATGACCCTGCCGTACCAGCTCCGGTCAAAAATGGCAATATGCCCGTCCTTTGGCAGCCTGTGATAAAAACGCCACAGATAATGCCTCGCTTTTTCGTGCGGTTCGGGCGACGCAATCGGGTGCACTTCAAACCCGCGCGGATCAAGCGCGCCGGAAAGCCTTTTTATATTGCCTCCCTTTCCGGCGGCATCCCAGCCCTCGTATGCAATGACAACCGGAATCCGCATACGGTAAATGCGGTTGTGCAGCTTTTTCAATTTTTTCTGCAGCGCCTTCAAACGGATCTTGTATTCCTCTTTTGTCATTTCCTGGTCCAAAGGCACCTCGGAAAGCAGGGGCATACGCAGCAGCGGGTAATCCCTATGTAGGATTTCCGACGGGATTTTTGCGTTTTCCACTGCCTGGTTGATCTGATTGGTCAGGATATGCAGCGCCTGCAGAAGCGCATACCGCTTATCTGCGGCATCTATAATGTGCCACGGTACACAACCCGTATTCGTCGCTTCCAGAATCCGGTCATATACCTGTTCGCAGGTTTTCCGTTTTTTTAACTGGATGCGGTCCTTTGCCGATACGCGCCATTTGGTGTCCTTTTTGGCAGAAAGCCGGCCCAGCCTGCGCTTTTGCTCGGCACGCGGGATCTGCAGAAACAGCTTTACCACAAGATACCCGTTGTCTTTCAGCTGACGGTCAAGGGTACGAATCTGCCTCAGCCGTTTTTCCAGAACCTCATCCCCTATCTTTTCGTTTATAAATTCCTCTGCCAGCTCGTCCACCCAGCCGGAATCCAAAAACACAAACTTCCCCGCCTCCGGTATCTGTTCCATATACCGCCACAGAAACGGCTTGCGCCGCGCCTGCCCGTCGGGCGTATCCATATTTATGACGGTGAAAAAACGGGGATCCAGTTCCTGAATCAGGTTTCCGATTAATGTGCCTTTTCCTGCCGCGCCCCAGCCTTCTGTCAGGACGAGCACCGGAAGCCCGCACTCCTTGATCCGCTGCTGCTGCAGTACAAGCTCCTGCCGCTTTTCCTTTACCAGCGTTTTGATCTCTTCTTTCGACATCTGATGCTTTCGGATTTCATAGTTTTTTAACATACGTTCCTCTCCTTTCTCCTGCTGTACGCCCGGAACGCCCGCATCTTGTGGCAGCGGAGAGTATTCCGGGCATACCCGTTTCGTTTATCTCATTGCTTCACCCAGAAAATGGTAGTTGTCATTGATAAAATCACTTTCCATATTGTTTGTTAAAATAGCGATGCCTTCGTAACCCTCCAGAGAATACAGCGCGGTTCCTTCCTCGGGAAGCTGATAACGTTCCCCGTTCCAGACCAGCAGGCGGTACTGCTGTGCCGTAGGAATAAGCGGAATCCCAAGTTCACTGGATACCTCGCCCGCCTGACTGTCCGTATCGGCAGCAGTGATCCGGCTGTTAGTACCGGTTCCGGTTTCGTTCGTGCCGGTTTGTTCGCCTTCACCCGTAATATCGACCCCGGTCACTCCGACTGCCGTTACCTCGTTGACCATTTCGTTCCCGATCCCGCCGTCAACGGTATCCATTCCGGAGCCTTCCGTCCCGGCCACAATATTGGTGTTTTCCGGAATAATCAGATCGCGGTGCCCTCCGGTTACATGGTTGCTGATATAGATCGGCGAGCCCACCTGCTTAAATGCCTGCCAGACCGCATCCTTACCGGTGCCTTCCCCTTCCGCGTCCAGCCAGAGCAGCAGATTGCCGCGGATCCCTTCCACATCCTGGCCGAGTACCAAAGCGAGAATCTCATTCCTGCCGTCGCCGTTCAAATCAACATAATTATAGTAATACCGCACATGCCCATAATCCTCCTCCGGTACGCTGCAATATGCGGCAATGACCTGCTCCAAACGGGCATGCGCGTCGGTTTCCGCAAGCTGCCCGTCAAAGCTCTCGGGAATTTCGACCGCGCTGCCGAGGGAAAGCTGGCTGGTGCTGTTCTCCGTCCCGGTCTGAGTTTCCGTGCCTGCCTGAACCTGTGTCCCTGTATGATCGATCGTGCCTTCCGTATTTGCCGTATCCGCATCGTTGTCTTTACTGATTTCCGTATTGCTGCGCCCGCAGGCGGTAAGTGCTACCGTAATGATTCCCGCAATCAGGATAAGTGAAACTGCTTTTTTCTTCATAGCTGAAAATCTCCTTCACATAAATAGTTTATTTTTGCTATTATGTTCCAAAGATGGGGTATTTATTCAGTATAGCATATTTGTTGCAGAAATTGGGGTTTTTCATTATAATAAGATGAAGCTGTCCTCTGACTGACTGCGATTTTGGCAGGCTTCACGATAAGTGGCTTCCGCTTCCAAAATATTTCTAATAGGTGCAGCTCTTTACCACAACTTTGATACCTGCCCGGTAAAAATTACTCGAAATAACAAAAACAAGAAATCCCCTGTAGGCCAGCCAAAACCGTAGTCAGTCAGAGGGAAGGGTGTG
>CAMSEJ010000346.1 GCA_947057405.1 uncultured Roseburia sp. | reverse complement strand
GGCAACTGTTCTGTGCTGCCCGGACTTCCGTGTATCCTCCCCGGGTATTTTGGTTCATACGGCGAATCCCTTTGTACGGCGGCCTGCATTTTTTCGAGGCGTTTCTTTTCAAACGGCTCCGGCAGACGCTGCTTGTTTTTAGGCAGCGGCTTATTTGTTCCGGAAGTTTTCGTTTCCGGATACGCCGTTTTAATATGTTCCCGCCCCAGCAAAAGTTCACGGACAGAGTCATACAGCTTTTGATAAATTTCCTCCTGCCTGTGAAACCGAAGTTCCATTTTTGCAGGGTGTACGTTGACATCCAGCTGTTCCCCTTCAAACGTAAAATACAGCACGCAAAACGGATACTGATGCTGCATCAAAAAACTTTTATAGGCATCCTCCAGGCTTTTTGCAATCAACCGGCTTTTGACGTATCTTCGATTGATAAAATAATTTTCAAAATTCCGGTTTCCCCTGGAGACAAGCGGCGTTCCGATAAAACCGTTTACCGAAAAGCATTCGTTCGTTTCCTCCACCGGAATCAGGGCCGCCGTCAGTTCCCTGCCGTAAATCTGGTAAATCACGTCCTTTGCATTGCAGTTTCCGGACGTATGCAGCTTCGTCTGGTTGTTCACAATCAGCTTAAATGAAATATCCGGGCGCGAAAGCGCAAGCCGTTCCACCAGCGTGCTGATATAACCTGCCTCTGTCTGCGGCGACTTTAAAAATTTCCTTCTGGCAGGCGTATTATAAAAAAGGTTGCGTACCAGGATCGTCGTGCCGTCCGGCGCGCCGATTTCCTCCTTTTCTTTTTCCGCCGATCCTTCTATCACATAACGCACCCCGGTAAAATCCGGTATCGTTTTCGTGATCAGCTCCACCTGCGCCACCGCCGCAATGCTTGAAAGCGCTTCGCCGCGGAACCCTAAGGAAGATACATTTAACAAATCCTCCACGGATTTGATTTTACTGGTGGAATGGCGCAGAAACGCCACGGACACCTGTTCCTTTGGGATGCCGCAGCCATTGTCCGTAATGCGGATAAACGAAATACCGCCCTCCTTGATCTCCACCGTAACCGCCGTCGCCCCGGCGTCCATAGAGTTTTCCACCAGTTCCTTAACGACAGAAGAAGGGCGTTCCACGACTTCCCCTGCCGCAATTTTATCTATCGTACTCTGATCCAGTAATGCTATTTCTGCCATATCCGCCCTCCTGGTAATTGATTTTTCGTTTCCGGTTTAAAAATGGGACGGAGAATCCGTCCCAATTACAGGTTCGTAAAGTGAAACAAACTACCGAATATCCATACTGCAGCGCAAGTACAGCGAACGATATATCTATAAATCATTCCTGTAAAACGCCGACGCAAAAAAATGTGGAAAAGTGCTACACTCATTAGGAAGATTTGGGAAACGAAAGCCACTTATCGTGAAGCCTGCCAACACCGCAGTCAGCCAGAGGACAGGGGATGCGGCATTCGCATTGTAACAGGATTTAGCGGCTCTTAAGTATCCCCTGTCCTCTGGCTGACGGAACTTTGCCAACATTGTTCGCTGTAATCCTAATTCAATTGCGATGTACCCTATGCTTCGGATCCAACCGAATGATTTTATAATATCCCGCCTCCACCACCACATGAATCCGAAATACTTCCGAAACCTCGTAATGATAAACCTGCATCCCATGATAACGATCATTCGCATCCGGTTTTCGTGCAAAGGATTGATCGACTTGTGTCACTGTCATCTGTGAAACCTTATTCAAAAACGCCTGAAACTGTCTTATATTTTCCGGGGTAAGTTCTTTAAAAGTATATCCGTTTTCCAAGGGATATTTAAAACACAGCTCAAAAGGCGCTTCCCGATTCTGCTTTTGCGTCAGCTTTGCCATCAGCAGCCACCGCAATAAATTGATTTATAATACAAAGCCATCGTGGCAGGAGAAATTACAACAGTACATCTTTCATCCGGCCTGTAGCCCTTTCTTGCCTCCATCCAGGGAAGCTCCCGGTGCGTTAATGCTTCCAAGGCGTTTCCGGTCTGTTCTCCGTAAGTATCCCACACATCTTCCAAAAGCCGGATCTCCTCTTTTTCAAACGGCACAATGCAGCTTCCCTTTATACGGATCGTATCATAACCGAAGGCCTTAAATTTCTCCCATAAAGCAGGTGAAACAGGGCCATGAACCCATGCCTGAAAATCTGTATTTTCTAAACGGTACCCTTTCAGGGCATAACACCACGCCTGCGCATAATAACACAGTTTTTGAAGCTTTTTAGGTGTCATCTCGCTTTTGGATAAAAACCAGTTTGCAACATCAAATACAGAATATTTTCCGGTTTCTTCCAATTGAATATGCTCCGTTTCTCTGGAATCCATAAAAACATATCTGCCTGTATCCATTGGGATTGCTGATGTTGTGTAAGAATGATACCCGTAATTATGTCTGATATCCTGACCCATGTTCATATATAATTCCCTCCGTTCCAAAATTCATCCCTTCTGTGCCTTCTTTCAATATGTGTTCATGCCTCCATCCCTGAAAACAAATTCTGTTTTGTACTGCAATTTGGCCTTCCGGCGTACTGCCTTTTATTACAATGCCTTCGGTAGAAAAAAAATCCGAGCCTCCTACGATACTCTCAAGCAGGCAATTTCGGACGGCATATGCCCCGTTTATTTCCGAAATCAGGAATGGTTTTCCAAAAAGCAATTCTTCACTGATATCGTCATACAGTTTTTTAATCAGACTATATTGTGCAGAAGAAGGCTTTACGACTGTAAGACCCA
>CAMSEJ010000345.1 GCA_947057405.1 uncultured Roseburia sp. | reverse complement strand
CTACACAAGGTACCACACTCTTTCCCTACACGACGCTCTTCCGATCTACAGCCCGCACACAATCCAGGAATCCACGAACAGGACGTCCGTGGAAGCCCTAATGCGCCATGGACGGCGCGTTTAGGGCGGTTCCGTTTGCACTAAACAACCCAAACAGGGCTGTTTAGAAGTTCTTAATCCAAAGAACACAGCCTGGAACCCACCCCCTCTGCCACAGCCTCCTCCTGGCGGCGCATCGCCACCACCGCCATCTCCCTCTGCTCCCCATGCCTCTTTTCCACAATCCCCTTCGGATACCCCACACACCCATGGTTCATCCAGGGATCCTGAAAATAATACGCCTCCTCGTCATATCCCACCAGCAGCATACAATGCTCATTTGAAATCCAGGAAAACTTTGTCCCGTCCCGCAAATACCACTCAGGCCCCGGTACCGTCTCCTTCAAATCCAGGCTCGCCCAAAACACCACCGGCAAATCCCGGTCAATAAACCGCTCAAGCAGTTCCCCCATCGACATCCCCGTTACATCCACGGCTCTTCTTTCCGGCTGAACATCCGCAAATACCCGGTTCATCGCATCCACAATCACCGGCGGATAACACCCAAAAGAATCGCTGTCATACGGACTTCCCGCAAAACACCGGAAGGGGTCCGGCCCGTACAGCCGCCCCTCCCGGATTATCATCGGTTCTTTTTTCAGATATCGTTCAATAAAATCATCCACCCCGAGCGGTATCCCCAAATACTGCAAAAGCATCACCGCCGACACACTCTCGCACCCGGTCGGATACCGCCTGGTCTGATCAATATAAGGCGTCGCAATCACTTTTTTCATACTTCCGCCTCACTGCCGCATTTACGCTTTAATCCATACAGCACAGCCACCAAAATCACCGCCGAAACGCCCAGCGCAGCGATCCAGTTCTTCGTCAGCCCCGCAATCAGATATCCAATCACGCAAATCACCGCCACAACCATTGCGTACTGCATCTGCGTCTGCACATGGTTAATATGGTTGCTCTGCGCGCCCGACGACGACATAATCGTCGTATCGGAAATCGGGGACACATGGTCGCCGCATACCGCGCCCGCTAAGACAGCCGAAACCGCAATAATCATCATTTCATCGTCCGTCCCCGCATACATAGACACCACAATCGGCACCAATATGGAAAACGTCCCCCATGATGTCCCGGTCGAAAATGCCAAAAACAGCGCAATCCCGAACATAATCGCCGGAATCACAATGCTCGCCGTCATATTCGTCCCGACCGCGCCTTTCACAAATTCCGCAATACCAAGGTTATCGCCCATTCCCTTTAACGTCCATGCAAAAGTCAGAATCAAAATAGCGGGCATCATCAGCTTCGCGCCTTCCGCCAGCGCGCCCATAAAATTGTGGAACGAAATAACCTTCCTCGGCAGATACAGCGCCGCCATAAAAATTACCGTTACCGTCGTCGCAAAAATCAGGCTCATTTCCGCGTCACAATTTGCAAACGCGTCAATTACATTGCCTGCCCCGCCCAAAAATCCGGTATAAATCATCCCGAACACCGCCGATGCAATTAAAACCGCAATCGGAAGCGCCAAATCAATGACCTTCCCGTTCGGGTTTACCCGGTCGTTTACCGCATCCATCGTTTCAAATTCTTCCCGCCCGGACGTAAACAAATCCCCGTTTTGGGCATTTTTCTCGTGCTTTCTCATCAGGCCGAAATCGAATTTCCAGGCAATAATCAGAAATACCATAAGAATCGTAAGCAGCGCGTACAGATTATACGGAATCGTCCGCAAAAACAGCTGAAATCCCGTCAGCGAACTGTCTTCTGGCACATACGAATTGACCGCCGCCGCCCAGCTTGAAATCGGGGCGATAATGCAGATCGGGGCTGCCGTCGCGTCGATAATATACGCTAATTTTGCCCTGGAAACCTTGTACTGATCCGTAACCGGGCGCATGACGGAGCCCACCGTCAGGCAGTTAAAATAATCGTCCACAAAAATCAGCATGCCAAGCCCCATGGTTGCAAACAGCGAAGCCTTCTTGCTTTTGATTTTTTTGCCTGCCCAGTTCCCGTAAGCCGCAGAGCCGCCGGACTGTGACATCAGTACAATAATCATGCCGAGCAGCACGTCAAAAATAATAATATTTAAGTTCATATTGCCCGTCATTGTGGTAAACAGCGTTTCAAACGTCCCCCAGGGCGCAAACCCCGAAGTAAACATCGCCCCCAAAAGTACCCCGCAAAACAGCGAGATATACACCTCCTTGGTAATAAATGCCAGCAGAATCGCCACTACCGGCGGAACGAGCGACCACCATGTCCCATACATAAAAAACCCCCCTTTTCTTTTGTGCACTCCCGGAATCCCAAATCACACGGATCCGGCCATTCCGAACGTACCTGTCCGTTTCCCGTTTCTCTAAAGTATACTCCGTCCCCGGCATTTTGCCGGAATGCCAAACATACCTAAGATCGTCGCCGCAATATCGCAAAAACCTTCCCTTGTCCCAAAATCCACGCCGGAAGGGACACACCCGCCCGTCATCAGAAGCGGCGTATATTCCCTCGAATGATCGGTCGATTCCGCCGCCGGATCACAGCCGTGATCCGCCGTAATCATCAAAACGTCGTCTGCCCGCATCCGCGCAAGAAGCTTTGAAAGCTGCGCGTCAAAATACGTCAGCGCCTTTGCATAGCCGTCCACGTCATTTCTGTGCCCGTACAGCATAAGATCGGAAGAGCACACGTCTGAACTCCAGTCACATGGCATGAT
>CAMSEJ010000344.1 GCA_947057405.1 uncultured Roseburia sp. | reverse complement strand
CGTCCGTGGCGCGGTTGCAGCTTGCCCTGCCATCCGTGGCAGGGCATTGCTGGGGCTGTGGGGGATGCTTAAGAGCCCCTAAATCCCGTCACAATGCCCCTGCTGCATACCCTGCCCCCTGGCTGGCTGCGGTTTTGGCTGGCTATTGGTTTTGGCTGGCTATTGGTTTTGGTTGGCTTACGGTCTTGACTGGCTATTGGTTTTGGTTGGCTAACAGTTTTGGCTGACTATTGGTTTTGGTTGGTTAACGGTCTTGGTTTGTTAATGGGTTTTGCTTAGCTGGATGGTATGGGGGATTTTTTTGGTTTTTTTATTGTTTTGGCGGGGGTTGTGGGTGTGGATGGTTTGAATGATATAAGAAAGGATGTTTTGTTATGAAGAAAATTTTGGTGACTGGCTGCAACGGGCAGCTTGGAAGGGCGATTAATAAAGAGTATGCGGGCGAGGATGTTTCGTTTGTTAATACGGATGTGGTGGAGGGCGAGGGTGTTACGCGGCTTGACATTACGGATGTGGCGGCGGTGACGGCGTTGGTGGATAAGACGCGGCCGGATGTGATTATGAACTGTGCGGCGCATACGAATGTGGATGCCTGTGAGCAGCAGTGGGATCTGGCTTATCAGATTAATGCGATTGGGGCGAGGAATTTGAGTATTGCGGCGGAAAAGGTGGGGGCGAAGCTTATGCATGTGTCTACGGATTATGTGTTCCCGGGGACGTCGCCTGCGCCTTTGACGGAATTTGATCCGGTGGGGCCGATTAGCGCGTATGGGAAGACGAAGTGGGAAGGCGAGAATTTTGTGAAGGAGTTTTCGGGGAAGCATTTTATTTTGCGCACGGCGTGGCTTTACGGGGACGGGAAGAATTTTGTGAAGACGATGCTAAAGCTTTCGGAAACGCATGATACGATTACGGTTGTGTCGGATCAGTTTGGGTCGCCTACGAGCGCGGTGGAACTTGCGAAGATGATTCATTTCCTGGAGCCGACGGAGAATTACGGGACGTACCATGCGACCTGCGAAGGACAGTGCAGCTGGGCGGATTTTGCGGCAGCGATTTTTAAGAAGGCGGGGAAGGATACGGTTGTTAAGTATGTGACGACGGAGGAGTATAATTCCCCGGCGAAGAGGCCGGCGTATTCGGTGTTAGATAATTATATGTTAAGGCTTGTGGCAGGGGATGCGTTTCGGATGGCGCAGTGGGAAGATGCGCTGGATGTTTATATGAAGGAAATACTGTAAGCGGCAGAGGAGAGGATTTATGGAATTACCACTGGTGAGCGTATGTATTCCGGCATATAATAATGCCGCGTACATTAAAGAAACGATTGATTCGATTCTGAATCAGACCTACCAAAACCTGGAGCTTGTGATTTGTGATGATAAGTCGAAGGACGGTACGGTTCAGGTTGTGGAACAGATTCGGGATGAGAGGATTAAGCTTTATAAAAATGAGAAGAATCTGGGTATGGCCGGAAATTGGAATAACTGCTTAAGGAAGTGCGGCGGCGAATTTATTAAGCTGATCTGTGCGGACGATATGCTGGCGGAGGATTGCCTGGAACAGGAGGTGCGCGCGCTTTTGGAGCATCCGTCGGCCGTGCTTGCGGAGAGCGATACGAAGCTGTTTGATTTGAACGGGAAGCCGAAGGGGTTTTATAAGCGGTATCAGGCGGACGGGCTGGTGGATGGGAAGCTGGTGGCAAAAAAGGGGCTTTTTGTAAAGAATTATTTCGGGGCTCCGCTGGCAAATACGTTCCGCAGAAGCGCGCTGGCACAGACGGGAGGGTTTGATCCGTGGTATACGTATATTCTGGATTATGATTTCTGGGTGCAGCTTGCTTGTAAGGGGGATGTGTTTATTATTCATAAGCCTCTTAATTTTTTCCGCGTGCGTAATGATTCCAATACGGGCGAAGTGATGGCGGGCGATAAGACGGACGCTTATGTGAAGGAGCACATCCATTTGCTTAAAAAGTTTAAAAAGGAACTTTTGTTGTCGGATGCGGATATCAGAAGGAGCGTGCGGATCCGAAAACTCCGTAATTTTGCGGCGGGGGTGTATCTGAAGATTTTTGTCAGAGGATAAGGGAGACTGGCATCTTGGGTGAAAGGGGGAGAGTGGATATATGAAAAAATTAACACTTATATTCGGCATTTTTTTCAGCATATTAACTTTTATAGGGGCGGCGTATGTATTGTACAATGAAGGCAGGGTAAGTGCGGGTTATGCGGGTGTGCCAATGATGTTTGCTTTAGCGTGTACCGCGCTTTTCCGGCAGAAGAGGGAGCCGTAATAGTGAAGCGGGAAAGCAAAACTGTTACGGGGGCCGTAACAAAAAATTCCCAAATCTTGTAATTTATTCCATAAGGTGCTATAATATTGTAATTCTTGTGAGGATGCCAAAAAACGAAGGAGGAGGTTTACCCCATGAAAACTTATCTGGTAACCGGCGGAGCAGGCTTTATTGGATCGAATTTTATCCATTATATGTTCCGCAAATATAACGATACCATCCGGATTATCAACGTAGACGCGCTGACGTATGCGGGGAATCTGGAGAATTTGAAATCAGTGGAAGACAGGGAAAATTATACATTTATAAAGGCGGATATTACGGATTCCGCTGCGATTGCAGAGATTTTTGATCAGAATGATGTGGATTATGTGGTGCATTTTGCGGCGGAAAGTCATGTAGACCGCAGCATTAAAAGCCCGGAAGTGTTTGTTAAGACGAACGAGATCGGAAGAGCGTCGTGTAGGGAAAGAGTGTGGTACCTTGTGTAG
>CAMSEJ010000343.1 GCA_947057405.1 uncultured Roseburia sp. | reverse complement strand
TACACAAGGTACCACACTCTTTCCCTACACGACGCTCTTCCGATCTAATGCTATCGTTATGAGGTAAACGGCAAAAATATCACCTGGAAAAGCGAGGAGAGTCCTTATGACGGAACGGTTTACTGGACCGCCACCAATGCGCTTGCAAACGTTGCCAACCAGATATACGACGCCGCTACAGGGCTTACGGTGCGTTCCTCTACACCGTTGTTTAACGGCCTTTCCGGTATTACCGATTTGGGAGATCACAGGCTGAAATTTACATACGGCAGCATCCCGGGCAATGTAAAGGAAGGCTATTCTTACCAGATGCGTAATACGACAAGGGATCATTCGGCAATGTTTTTCTGGAAAAGCGAGGGCGTTACCTTAGAGGAAATCAACGCGCATTTTCTGTACGGCTTCGGCATAGTGGGTCAGAATTCTGCGGATATTACTCTAAACGGCATCCGGTTTGAAGTGCCGGAGGGCAGCGGCAGGACGACGGCAGGCTTTGCGGATTTTGTGCAGATGTCCGGCTGCAAGGGGCAGATTCGGGTGGAAGACTGCCTGTTTTCCAATCCGCATGACGATCCGATCAATATTCACGGGACCTTTATGCGGGTCATCAGCAAATCGGATGACAACAGGACCTTTAAGGTAAGGTATATGCATCATGAAACGGCCGGATTCCCGAACTTTTTCGAGGGGGATGAGGTAGAATTTATGACGGCGGGCAATATGATCCCGGCGGAGGATTCCGTTGCGACCGTAGTAAGCGTCAAGGGTCCGACGGGCGATGCGGGCGCGTCGGAGAGCGGGACGGGAAGCCTGACGGATATTGAGATTACCTTAGACCGCGCGCTGCCGCAGATTCAGCCCAATACGCATGTCGTGGAAAATATTACGTATACGCCAAGCGTGCTGATACAGAACAATATCTTCCGGCAGGTTCCGACCAGGGGGATTTTGGTTACAACCCGGAAGAAGGTTGAGGTGAAAGATAACCTGTTTGACGGAATGGGCATGGCTTCGATTTATATTTCAAACGACGCCCAGGGATGGTATGAATCCGGCCCGGTCCGGGACGTTACGATTGAGGGAAACACCTTCTTACGCCCGTCCGCGCAAGCTGCGGCGATCTTTATAGAGCCGACCAATCCGAGCGTTTCCACCGAACGGACGGTACATGAAAATATCGCCATTCAAAACAACACCTTCTTCTTACAGAACGGGCAGGTGTTAAATGCCAAAAGCACGAAGGGGTTAAGTTTTACCGGCAATGAGCTTTACCGTTACAATCCTGACGTGAAGCTTTCGTTAAGTACCTCGAGCGGGACGCTGCGCATGGGAAAAAGCATTCGGTTTACGGCAAAAGGAACCGGAACGGTGATGTCATCGAACCTGTATGCCTTTAACGGCTGCAAGGACGTAACGTTAGATGACAATTATTATGACGGCGGGTTAAAGCTGAACGCAACGACAAACAATATGGGCGCAGAAGAAATTACGGTCGGAGAGCAGGAAGGCGTCGTGGTCAACGGCGACGCAAACGTGCTGCCTGCGACAAAAGGAATCGTCTATGAAAGCAGCGACGAGCGCGTCTTAAAAATCGGCGCGGACGGCACGGCAACCGGAATTGCACCGGGAACGGCGATGGTACGGGCATATATCCCGGCAGGGGAGGAAAAGATTTATTCCGACGGGATTACGGTAACGGTAACGGCAGACGTGACGGCAGAAAGCAACGCATATCTGGAATCCTTTGCAGCGGGAAATGATCTGCTGCTTGACAATCCGTTTGCCGCAGACCGGCTTACCTATACCGGCTTTGCAAGGCAGCAAAAGGTTTCCGTCCGGCTTAAGGCAGAACAGCAGGAGGCCGAAATCGAAGCCGTATTAGACGGCAAAAGCGTCGGCACGGGAACGGGGAGCCTTGCGGCGGAGTTTTCCGTTCACGGCGGGAAAAACCTGCTGCATGTACGCGTCACATCCCAAAACGGTGCAAACGATCTCGTTTATACCTTTGAAATCGGGGGCTTTGGGAGCCGGCCGGTTTATCTGTCGGATGTGCCTTACGACGAAACGCAGTCTGAAAGCGGAAACGGCGAAGTTTTGGTTAATGACCGGAGCACCGAGGGGAATCCCATCCGGCTTTTGGACACGGACGGATCGGTCAAAACCTTTGAAAAAGGGATTGGAAGCCATGCAGGCTGCACGCTGGTCTATCAGCTGGATACGATAGAAGGAATCCGGGAGGGCGGCGTTACGTTCTCCGCTTATGTGGGAATTGATCAGGAGATTACCAAACGGGAAGAGCCGGATGTGATTTTCCGGATTTACGGGGACGACACACTGCTGTATGAAACGGATGTAATGGACGCGGATTCGCCGATGGAATTTATTTCCGCAGATGTCTCCGGCGTAAGGGAACTGAAACTGGTTGCGGATGAGCTGGAGCACAACTGGAGCGATCACGTTGATTTTGCGGACGCAAAATTAACCTCCGTCTATCCGGGCGAGGATGAAATCTATGTAGTACGTTACCGGGCGGTTCCAAAGGCGGGCGGCAGCGTGTCGGCAGGCACCTCGGAAACAAAAACCACAAATGGATTTATCGGCGTGTCGGAAGCGGACGAAGCCGTTTTGACCGCCCAGGCCGCGCCGGGCTATACGTTTACGGGCTGGTACGGACAGGACGGCAGCCTGTATACCGCGGAATTAAGCCTGACGGTACGCGGCTTTGAACACGCCGGGCTTTATACCGCCATGTTTACGGCATCCAACCGGGCGCAGCTGATCAATGCCGTCCGGG
>CAMSEJ010000342.1 GCA_947057405.1 uncultured Roseburia sp. | reverse complement strand
TACACAAGGTACCACACTCTTTCCCTACACGACGCTCTTCCGATCTAAAGTCAGCTTGTATGCCGATTCCTCCGCATCCGTATCGAGTACGGATTTTTCATTGGCAAGGGCTTTTGCCGCCGATTCGTAAGGCGTAAAATACGCATGCGCCGGCTCGCGGTTAATTTCTACTTTGTCAATCTGGTCATACCATTCTTCTCCGGCAAAGCGGGTGTCCGCCGCATTGGCTGTGATCGTCCCCAAAGATCCCAGGGGCATCCCGCCCACCACCAAAGTTCCGGCCAGCAATGCCGAGAGCATTCTGTTTCTCCACTTCATACTGTTCCTCCTTCTTTCTTTGCTAAAAACCTACTGCCCGGCAGTAATACCGGACATTCACAATGCAGATTACCTGCACTTACATTTAGAATATATGATTTTTAATAAAAAAACAAGCCTGCTTTTCATATTTTTTTGTTTTTACCGGTGGGATCACTGTGAAATTTGCCATGTGCCCAAAATACAGAATTATCACGGCCAAATTCTTTGTTGCCCAATAAATCAAAATGAATGTCTGTAAGTTTATCCAATTAAAAGTTCATTTTCCACAGGAAAGCCAATTGACACGGTTCGGGCGCTAAGATACAATGGAAAATACAGTACCGGCTGTCCGGCGGCACGCTTGCGGCCGAACGTATAAAAAGGAGCAAAAACAAAAAGATGAAAGATGATAAACGAGAAAAAAAACGAGAAGACAAACAATTAGCCGTCGAGATATTAAAATGTGTACGGATATTTGTCCTGCTTGCCGCAGCGGCAGGGATTGGTATCTTTGTATACATCCAATTTTTCAGCCCGAAGGAACCGGAACTGACCTCTTCGTTTGTAAACGGCAAGTTAGAAGCTGTCAGTGACCTGACTGTTTCCGAACTCAGCTATACAGGTCTGATTCGATATTCCGAGGGCAAAATACCGTTTCTGACACAAAACAGCTTTTCCATGATGTATACGGCAAGCGTGCGCGCAGGAATTGATCTCTCCAAAGCGCAGGTTACGGTAACGGGAGACGAGGTCGTAATTACACTGCCGGAATGCCAGGTGCAATCCATAGACGTGGATCCGGAGTCAATAACGTTTTACGACGAACGTTTTGCGCTGTTTAACTGGACGGAAAAAGATGATATCATTGATACCGTTTCTGCGGCCAGGCAGGATGTTTCGGAAAAAGCAGATTTGGACAGTCTGTTAAAACAGGCAGCGGTACAGACCAAAGCGCTGATTGGCGGGCTGCTCTCAGATGTGATCGGGGACAGGGAATTAAAGTTCGAATAGAAAAAAGCTGCCCCAAACAGGACAGCCCTGCCAATCAGCATGTATATGCCGGCGCAGTCATTTTCAATGAATACGGGCATATGCAGACGGCCAAAATACGCATCGGAAGATTATTCCGTCTGAAAGTACGCGTCAATCCCATCGGCAATACCTGCGGCGATTTTGTATTGGTAATCGGCGTCTGCCATATTGCGATCCTCTTCGGGATTGGTCATATAACCCATTTCCACAATGGTGACGGGCGTCTGACACCAGTTGATTCCGGTCATGGTATCCGTTTCCCAGACATGCTGCCTGCCGCAGCCGGCAGCGGCCGTAAGGGAGTCTAAAACATGCGTGGACAGGCGTTTGCTCTCACTGTACAGGGAAGCGTTATACGGATTGCCGGCAGTCTGACAAATAGTCATGGCTCCGTTTGCGGCGCTGTTTTCCGAGCCGTTAGCGTGAATCCGGATAAAAGCGTCTGCGCCCGCCCGATTTGCGATTTCCGCCCGTTCGGCATTGCTGATATTGACATCGTTGTTTTCGCGGATCATCAGTACTTCATACCCTCTTGATTCGAGTTCGTCCCGAAGCTTGAGCGAAACCTGAAGCGTCAGCTCGTATTCGGCAAGCCCCGAAGCAACGCCCCTTGTGCCGCTTGCGACCTTTGCTTTTTGTTCGGATGCGCCGGGACCTACCGGTTCGGTTTCGCTGTTGCCCTTTGACTGGTGCCCCGCGTCAATTGCCACCAGAAAACCGGAATGTTCGCCCGGCAGCGGTTTCTCTTTGATATAATCGCTTTTTACATAATAAAAGGCATTTTCCAGTAAAATTTTTGTCCAGCCGTCTGCTTCGGAAACCCGGTTTAAGGTTTCCCGGCGGGCGGCTATGCGGTGAACCTGTGCATCCATAGCAGGAGCAATGCGGATATTTACGGAAGAGGTCGTGATTACCTCCGTTACCGGGACATCTTCCGGATGCTCTGCCGTTTCCAATATATAGCCGGGGGAAACGGGTTCGGTATCTTCGACGGCTGCTTCCGAAGCATACAGCGCCTCTTCGGCGGGTTCTTCCGAACCGCGCAGAGAACCAGACGGTACATTGCGTTCGGATGAGAACGATTCGGTTTCCTTGGGAACGGCCGTACCGGCATCGGATCCTTTTTGTCTGCCGCAGGCGCACAGGTACAGCGCAAACAGGAGAATGACAAACGGCAGCGTATGTCTTGGTTTGAGAATTGTGTGGTTCATAATTTACCTTCCTCTGTTTGTTGGTTTTATGTAAATGTATTATACTCCAGTATCCGGTGTTCGGCAAGTCCGTAGTAACCGGAAAGCCGGAAGGCTGAACTGTTACAGTTCGCAAAAAAATTTAAAAAAAGAGTTGACATATGGAAAACTTTGAGATATAATACTTTTTGCGTTTGGGTAATTTGGACAAACCGATTATTCCTATGATTATCGGGGTGTGGCTCAGCTTGGCTAGAGCGCCTGGTTTGGGACCAGGAGG
>CAMSEJ010000341.1 GCA_947057405.1 uncultured Roseburia sp. | reverse complement strand
CAAACCGGTCACGCAGCGGCGCCGACAAAAGCCCCGCCCTTGTCGTCGCCCCCACCAGTGTAAACCGGGGCAGATCCAGTCGTATGGAACGCGCCGTTGCCCCTTTGCCAATCATAATATCAATCACATAATCCTCCATCGCAGGATACAATACCTCTTCCACCTGACGGTTCAAGCGATGGATTTCATCCACAAACAGCAAATCCCCTTCCTGCAGGCTGCTTAAGATTGCCGCCATTTCCCCCGGCTTTCCGATTGCGGGACCGCTGGTGATTTTGATATGGGTCCCCATTTCATTGGCAATAATTCCGGCAAGCGTCGTCTTTCCAAGCCCCGGGGGGCCGTAAAACAGCACATGGTCAAGCGCTTCGCCGCGCAGCCTGGCGGCTTCTATGTAGACCTTTAGATTTTCCTTTGCCTTTTGCTGCCCGATGTAATCGTTTAGGGTCTGGGGCCTTAAGCCGGTTTCTGTCTGGATGTCTTCTTGCTGTACCTGGGTGGATATGACTCGCTTTTCCATGTTCCGATCCTCTGTGCTTTATAAAAATGCCATTTGTTTTAATGCAGCTTTTAAAATAGTCTCCACATCCGTATCCGCCGTAATTTCCACTTTGGAAACGACGGCAAATGCTTCGGAGGAGGAATAGCCAAGCGCGACAAGCGCCTGAACGGCCTCGTCTCTTGCAGTCTTGTTCCCCGATGCAGCCGGAGCCGAAACGCCTTCTTCGGTTTCGCCGGACACATCGGTAAGCTTTAACCTGTCTTTCAGCTCCAAAATAATGCGCTGCGCCATTTTGGTGCCGATTCCGGGAGCTTTGGCTATGGCCTTCGCATCGCCCGCCAAAACCGCAAAACGCAGCGCATCAGTCGTCATTGCGGACAAAACAGCCAGCGCTCCTTTCGGACCGACGCCGTTTACGCCCAAAAGCATCCCGAAAACATCCAGATCATCCTTCGACAAAAACCCGAACAGGGAAAAGGCATCCTCCTTTACATGCAGAAAGGTAAAGATTTTCAGCTGCTCCCCCACCGGAGGCAGCAAGGATATGACATTGGCAGGAACCAGAATATTGTAGCCGATTCCTCCGTTTTCCACAATGATCCTGCCGGGCCCTGCCTGCTGCAGGGTACCTTTAATATATGCGTACATATTTCCCCATCACGCCTTCCAGAGGCCGTGCAGGTTGCAGTAAGCATATACCGCCTCCACCTCATCGCCCTCGCAGATCGCAAAGCATACCTCCGGCTTTCCGTCCGGACGCAGCGCTTTCCGCTGGTTCCCCTGTTTCGTCTGCAGGGACACCCATGCAATAAAATGCTCCGGCATCATAGGATGCTCTGCCTCCCCGATGCGCACTTTTACCAGATTCCCGTCCACCGAATACACCGGAACGTGCTTTTCTGCCGCAGCATCCACCGTACCGGGGATCAGCTCTCTCATCTTCTGGCCGCAGCACATCACCGGGACGCCTGCGTTTTGAACCATCTCAACAATATTTCCGCAATGTTCGCAAATATAAAATTTCTGTTCCACTTTCAGTTCCTCCTCTTTTTTTCATTTCCGACATATGGCGATCATAGCATAAACATTTGTAAAATTCAAGATGTCCATGCAGGGCGCATCTGGGCGTGTTTGATGTATGTTAATTGTGGGATTGTTCCTCTTCCGTGTTTTTGTGTTTCATTTCATTTGCTTCACTGTGCATTTGCTCACTTTGCTTTTCTTTCTGCTGTAAATAAAACATGTTTTTTTGTATTTCGATTTCCGTTCGCAGTTCTTCATCTGTCGGTAAATATAATCTGTATTTTGACGCAAATAACTGTTCATTGCCATGAAGAACAGAATATCTTGCGATATCTTCATCCGTTTCTGTACAGAGTACAATACCCAATGTCGGATTATCCTCTGCATCTTTCTTTAATTCATCATACATACGAATATACATATCCATCTGCCCTACATCCTGATGCGTAATTTTGCCTGTTTTCAAATCAATCAAAACAAAACATTTTAAAATGTAATTGTAAAATACAAGGTCTATAAAATAATTCTCTTTCTCTGTCTTGATATGCTGCTGGCGAGCTACAAAAGCGTACCCCTTTCCCATTTCCATTAAAAATTTCTGAATATTAGAAATAATACTGGTCTCCTACGGTAATAATATTGTGTGTTGATATTTCGCTGTAAAGTGCGCACACTCCATGTCTGTTCGTATGCCTCTTTCTCATACCAACTGCGGGCAACGGAATCTGTTACTTGCAATAATGCACGATAATGCGACCAAGAAAGACGTATATGAGATTGTCGACACACTGTGTCGACAATCTGGGGAAACTCTTTATAGAAGCGCAGACAGTGATAAAGATTACTGCGGTCATAACCTTTTCCATACTGTGCAGTTAGCTCTTTGGATAATTTTTTTATGATATTGGCACCGTACTCAGCGCGATCTGAACCGTCGATTTCTTCTTCAGCTATTCGATATCCAATCAGCCAGTTTCTTTGTGACAGAATTGTATCAACCGCATGATAGGCTTGCCGTTGGGAAGTTTCTATAATGTTTTGTATATCTGTTAATATATTTTCTGATTTTTGAAACATATTCATAATGTCAGTAGTTTCAGTTTTTATGGGTCCATTCATAATAATCCTTTCACATCATTATGCTGTTACACTAATTCACGTATTTTTAGCAAACTTTATCTTCTATTCTGCATAATCTTTCATCAGCATTTTCCTTCGCAGTCAAGGTACACACTAGAGCGTGTTTGAAAAACATTTTGCATTGTTCAATTTAACCAAATTAATATA
>CAMSEJ010000340.1 GCA_947057405.1 uncultured Roseburia sp. | reverse complement strand
TTCCGTGGTGCTCGGGTCGGCGACGCCCTCCGTGGACAGCTATTACAGGGCGCTGAACGGAGAGTACCGCCTGCTTGAGCTAAAGCAGCGCGCGAAGGATCAGCCGCTTCCGGTGTGCCATATTGTCGATCTGCGGGAAGAATTAAAAAAAGGAAACCGTTCGGTGTTAAGCATCCGGCTGCAGCGGCTGATGGAAGAACGCCTTGCGGCACGACAGCAGATTCTGCTGTTTTTAAACCGCAGGGGGCTTTCGGGCTTTGTATCCTGCCGTGCCTGCGGCCATGTGATGAAATGCCCGCACTGCGACGTTTCGCTCAGCCTGCACAGGCAGGGGGCGGCGGGCGGGGGCGGTAACGGCCTGTGCATACAGGGGCGGCTCAAGTGCCACTACTGCGGGCACGAGGAGCCGGCTCCCATGGAATGCCCCGTATGCGGTTCCAGGTATATCAGCGGCTTTAAGGCGGGGACACAGCGGATGGAGGAGCTTGTCAGACAGCGTTTTCCTTCGGCAAGGGTACTGCGCATGGATTTGGACACGACCAAAAACAAGGGCGGTTACGAAAAGATTTTATCTGCGTTTGCCAATCATGAGGCGGATATTCTGATCGGCACGCAGATGATTGTCAAAGGGCATGATTTTCCGAATGTAACGCTGGTCGGCATCCTGGCGGCGGATTTGTCCATGTATGCGGCGGATTACCGGGCCGCGGAGCGCACGTTCCAGCTGCTGACGCAGGCGGCGGGCCGTGCGGGCAGGGGAGAGCAGCCCGGGGAAGTCGTTATACAGACTTACAATCCCGATCATTACAGCATTCGTACTGCAAAAGGGCAGGATTATCACGCCTTTTACCGGGAGGAAATCGCGGTGCGCAGGCTGCTTTCGTATCCGCCGGTATGTCATATGGTGCTTGTTTTGTTTACGGCGGAAAGCGGTCAGGCGGCAAAGCAGGCGGCGGCGTATGTGGCCGGATGGTTAAAGCGCGCGGCGCCTGCCGGGCTTCGCATGATCGGGCCCGCGGAGGCGTCGGTCGCAAAGGTAAATGACATTTACCGTGAGGTTTTGTATTTAAAACATGCGGATTACGGGCAGCTGGTGCTGTTAAAGGATCAGATCGAACGGCTCGCGGAAGAAAAAACAGACAAAAAACAGATAACTATTTCATTTGATTTCGATCCCATGAACGGGATGTGACAGTTTAAGGAGGAATTATGGCACTTCGTACAATAAGGATGTTAGGAGACCCGGTTTTAAACAAAGCCTGCAGGGAAGTAAAGGAAGTTACACCGAAAATTTCCACACTGATTTCGGATATGCTCGAAACCATGTATGACGCGAACGGGGTTGGGCTGGCCGCTCCGCAGGTGGGAATTTTAAAGCGGGTGGTGACGATTGATATCGGCGACGGGCCGCTTGTTATGATAAACCCCAGAATCCTTGCTTCGGACGGGACGCAGACGGCGGGAGAGGGCTGCTTAAGCCTGCCCGGAAAGGCAGGGCAGGTTACAAGGCCCAACCATGTCGTTGCGCGGGCTTATAACGAACAGATGCAGGAATTTGAAATCGACGCGACGGAGCTTTTGGCGCGTGCCATCTGCCATGAGATCGATCATCTGGAAGGGCATATGTATACGGAGTTTGTAGAAGGGGAAATTTATGAAGTGGAAGACGAAAGCGAGGAGGAGTAAGCATGCGCGTGGTTTTTATGGGAACACCGGATTTTGCGGTCGATACGCTTCGGGCAGTCATTGCCGCAGGGCATGAGGTGGCGCTTGTGGTGACGCAGCCGGATAAGCCAAAAGGCAGAGGAAATGCCGTGGCGCAGTCCCCGGTCAAGGAATGCGCTCTCTCACACGGAATTTCGGTTTACCAGCCAAGGCGGGTGCGGGAAGCGGAATGCATTGCGTATATCGCGGATTTTCATCCGGATATTATCATTGTGGCGGCATTCGGGCAGATTCTGACAAAAGAACTGTTAAATCTGCCGCGCTTTGGCTGCGTCAATGTACATGCTTCTTTGCTGCCGGCCTACCGCGGAGCCGCGCCGATCCAGTGGGCGGTGATCAATGGCGATCCGGTATCCGGCATTACGACAATGCGCATGGACGAAGGGATTGATACCGGAGATATCATTGAACAGGAGACGGTTGCCCTTGCAAAAGACGAAACGGGGGGCAGCCTGTTTTTGCGCCTGGCCGAAACGGGCGCAAAGCTGCTTGTGCATACGATGCGCCTGATCGAGGAGGGGAAGGCCGTGTATACGCCGCAGGACGCGTCGCAGGCGACCCATGTGGGCATGATAACCAAACAGATGGGCGCGATTGACTGGAAGCAGCCGGCAGACGCACTGGAACGGCTGATCCGGGGACTTAATCCGTGGCCGAGCGCTTATACGAAGTTAGCGGGCAGGACGCTTAAAATCTGGCGTGCCGAAACGGAGCGCGGCAACAGCGGGGCAGAAGCGGGCCAAATTACAGCGGTCGGGAAGGATGCCTGTAAGGTGCAGACCGGGGACGGTATTCTGTGCTTAAAGGAAGTGCAGCTGGAAGGAAAGAAACGTATGGAGATTGATGCATTTTTGCGGGGACATGAGGTAAAGGCAGGCATGTTTTTGGGATAAGCCTGTAGGGGGGCAGAATCAAAAAAGGAGATGATGTATATGGGATTCGGATATTACGGCTGGTGGGATCCTACCTATTACCTGGTAATCATCGGCGTCATAATTTCTATGTTCGCGTCGGCACGGGTAAAGGGAACCTTCAGCAAATACGCGCGCTAGATCGGAAGAGCGTCGTGTAGGGAAAGAGTGTGGTACCTTGTGTAG
>CAMSEJ010000339.1 GCA_947057405.1 uncultured Roseburia sp. | reverse complement strand
CAGAGTCCTGCTTGCCGTCATCATTTTCCTGTTTTTCTACGTCATACTGACTGAATGCCTGGAAAATCTGTCCGTATCCTTAACGCTTCTTAGAGAAGCAAACAATCCGTCAGGCGAAAGTCTTACGGTGGCTTATTCCTTTTTGATCCTGCAGTGCATCACAAATATCATTCCCTACGCGCTGGCTGTCTTTATCTTATTTACCAGTATCCGCGCGTTGAATGAACTGCTTTTGGACCGTTATTCTGACGCATCTGCCGCTGCCGCTGAAAAGCTCGCCGCCCTGTGCACGAAGTCGCTGATTATCTCGGTACTGTCCAGCATGATCTTCAATGTCCTGCAGCTATTGTTCCACCAAAGCCTGCATCAGATCCATATGGTCGTGTCTATTCCTGTATTTTCCATTGCCTTTGTGCTGGCCGTACTGCTAACAACAAAGTATGTCCGCGAGAACCAGAAGCTAAAGCAGGATAACGATCTGTTTATATAAGAGGTACACATATGGGAATAAAAGTATGTCTTGAAGACGTATTAAAAAAGCGTGGCATGACATCCAAAGAGCTCTGCAAACTGGTAAATATCACCGAAGCAAACCTGTCCGTACTGCGAAGCGGCAAGGCGAAGGGCGTACGGTTCCACACCATCAACCGAATCTGCTATTACCTTGAATGCGACGTGGGGGATATTTTAAAATTCGACGGGAAATTAGAAGAGGAGGAAAACGATGAAGCTTAGGCAAAACATTCAGATTATTTTCATGATTACCCTTATCTCAGTGTTTGTCCCGCTGCTTAGCGGGTGCTCCCTTGCAGTTAAAGGAGCGGAAAATGATTCACAGGATACGTTGATCGGCGTATTTATTACGGAAAAGCCGCTGGATCTGTTCGATATGGATTCCCAGCTTAAGGACAGCGCTGTTAAGCTTTTCTCCAATCCAAATAACATAACCTTGGATTCCAACGGTTATGAACCACCCCTTTATGCCTCCATAGACCGCCATAACAGCAAGGATACCTCTGACTGGGACGTAGACTTTGAAGGCATCAAGGGGCTTAAATTCTTTGCCCCGGTCTGGACAGGAGAGGATGGATCCGCCATCCATCGTACTGACTACAGCGACGGCATCTGCGATCCCAGTACAGATTTCCTGGAATCAGACCAGGGAAATGAAACAAAGCTTTCCGCCACCGTCTACACCGCCCCGAAAGACGCCGTCAAAAGCTTTAACTACCATCTGAACCGGGTATACCAGACCGCCAGCGGAGAAATCTACGCCGTCCCCGGCAGCGGTATCAGCGTCGATACTGAGCACGGAGAAGGAAAGCTTATCACCCTCAATGTTGATGACAAGACGGAGTACTGGGACAACCGGCAGGTACAGGCCGACAAGACCTCCGTAACCGTTCAGTTTGCTGTCATGTACGAGCCGGTAAAGATTACACTCTGTCAGATGAACGAAGACAATAAAATCATAAAGCAGGATGATTTTCTGCCCGGGAAGCTTCCAGAAACGCTGAATCCTGAAAAAGGCACCGCCTATATCCTTACCGTGACAGAGAAAAAATCGTCCGACGGAACCAAGACATACACCCGGGAGTTATGCGGCCGCACAAAAGATGAAGAAGACAGCACACTGGAAACCTATCATGCACTGGATAGCGGAGTTATCACCAGTCAATATACACAAATCTCGTGGGGAAATTAACCGAATATTTCAAAAATTTGACCACGCTAAAACTGCATTTATCAACCCAGAGGATACGACGAAAGCAATCCGGATTTTCCCGATCTATGCATCACCACTTATTCTGAAAACATTATCTGGAAGATGGCGGCATCAGATCAGGTAAAGGAGATTGCCTGCCTGTACTCTGCAAACGGCACGCTCCCGGTTTACGAAATCTGCTATGCCGGAAAAAGAATTGCCTTTTACCTGTCAAGGGCCGGCGCTCCTGCCTGCATCGCCGGTCTGGAGGAAATCATCGCCTTTGGCGCGAAAAAGCTTGTCGTCTTCGGAAGCTGCGGAATCCTTGACCAGACGGCAGCCAAGGACAAGATCATCATACCGGTAAGCGCAGTCAGGGATGAAGGCACAAGCTACCATTATCTCCCGGCCAGCGTGGAGATCTTTTCAGATTCCCAATCTGTAGCCGTTCTTAAGCAGAGCCTCAAGTCATGCGGCCTTCCCTATGTAACCGGAAAGACCTGGATGACAGATGCCATTTACCGGGAGACCTGCGATACGATCAATGCCCGCAAAAGCTTTGGCAGCCTGTGCGTCGAGATGGAATGCCCGGCAGTGTTCGCCGTGACACAATTCAGACAGATCAAAGCAATCCAGTTTTTATACAGTGCAGGCAATCTGGATTCCGAAGAATGGGAGCCGTGGGACCTGACAGAGTACGGCATCGCAGAATGTAGCAGATATGTGGCGCTGGCACTTGAATGCGCGGTAAATATGTAGTCTTCGTTTGTTTGATGATGTAGATATTTTTGCAAAAATTAGCACTCGCCTCTTGTTATTATGGCATGGATTTTATCTAATTTCATAAAGTGTTGTAAGCGCCTATTTACAGGCGTTTTACGGATTTTACAATTTTATCTCGTTTTATTATTATTTGTCTTTTTCAAAAAATTTGGTGTCAGAGAATGGTATTTGGAGAAATCTACTATTCTATTCACATAGTGCTTTAATAAGAAATATCATAATGAATGGATTGGAACGCAGAGTAAGCGTTCCTTTTCTGTTTTCAGACGTTCAGAAATGAGCGTCTATTTTTTTATCCAAAGCGAAAGGAGAATCATAACATTATGGAAAAAATCTTGAAACGGTTACTGACAGCGA
>CAMSEJ010000338.1 GCA_947057405.1 uncultured Roseburia sp. | reverse complement strand
CAGCAGCCTCCTAAAATATCCGCCCCAAGCCCGGCAATCCCGCGCATCATTTCCACAAAATAATCTTTATTGTCCTGATAAATCGTTTTTCCGCGCAGTTCCACAGGATACCCGGCATTCGGCAGCGCGGCCAGAAACTTTTCGCCGGGAAACGAAGCCTTTTGCAAAAGGCACTTTAAATGCGCCGCGCCCACTCCGCAGTTAAAGCCGTATGCGTCTATTTCATCCGCCTCCGCCGCCTGCCAGATCAGTTTTTCCATCCCGACGCCGCTTCTGGTATACCCGTTTTGATCCACGGAAAACGTAACCGAAACAAACACGTCCTTCTGTTTTTTCAGATAAGACGCCACTTCCCTGGCATATGCAAATTCCGGCTGCGTTTCCAGTACGAAAATTTCGGCTCCGCACGCAAGGAACGCGTCGCAGATTGCAAAATACTCCTTTAACACCTGCTCACTGCCCAGAAACTGCGGGTCGTACACCGGCCCGATATCCGCCGCAATAAAAACCTCTCTCCCCGCCTCTTTTACGGCGTCCGCGGCAATCTGCCAGCCCGCCTTCACCACCTGCGCCACCGCTTTGGGCGTATCAAAAAACATCGTATTTGCCGCAAACGTATTGGTACGGATCAGACTCGCGCCGTTTTGAATATATTCCAGATGAATTGCCTTGATCTTTTGGGGGCAGCTTAAATTACAGGCTTCCGCCATACCGCCTTCTTCGGGATATTTTGCTTCAAAATAAGTCCCCATCGCCCCGTCGGCAACCAGCCTTCCCCGTTTTAATTCGTCCCTAAGCCGCATATGTCAGTCTGTCCCTTCCCGTTTCTTCAAATTAAAATACGTAAATTCCGCCGTATCAATCAGCATCCCGTTGTCGTCCGTAATATCCACATGCACGGCGTCGATCGTTTTGCCCGGCTTAATCACCGTCGCCTCGCAGTAAATGTATTCCGTATTCCGCGCCGCCTTTAAATACTGGATACTGCCATGGACCGTCGTCACAAAATACCCGTAGGTGCTGGCCGCCACGCCCGCCATATTGTCCGCAATTGCGTACAGGCAGCCGCCGTGCAGATCCCCGTAAATATTTTCCAGTTCCCGCTTCTTTTTTGCCCGCGCGCGCACAAATCCCTCCCGTACCTCCAAAATCTCAATGCCAAGCTGCGCGGCAAACGGATTCCCTGCCACCACCTGCGAATATTCCTGTTTCAAATCCCACTCCATAAAAGCCCTGTTCCTTTCCTGCTCCAAAAAAGCCCTGTTTTGGCAAATGCAATCCCAACAGAGCTTTTTTAACACGTTTTAACCTATTTCATCAATCCGTTTTAACTCTTCTTCGGTAAACGAGGTATTGCGAAGCGCCTGTATATTATCCAGAATCTGCTCCGGCTTCGACGCCCCAATCAAAACGCTTGTCACCTCATCATCTTTTAACACCCACGCCAGCGCCATTTCGGCAAGCGACTGGCCGCGTTTTTCCGCAATCTCATGAAGCGTCCGGATTTGCCCCAGACGCTCAGCGCTCAGCGCGGACTCCTTTAAAAACCGCCCGTCCCGTTTTATGCGGCTATCCTCCGGAATCCCGTGCAGATACCGTTCCGTCAGCATTCCCTGCGCCAGAGGGCTGAATGCAATAATTCCTTTTTTCAGCTGTTTTGCCGTTTCTTTTAACCCATTCTGCTCAATTGTCCGGTCAAAAATAGAATAGCGGTTTTGGTTGATGATAAACGGGCAGTTTAATTCTTTCAGAATCTCTGCAGCCCGAAACAGCGTCTCGCCGTTATAATTGGAAAGCCCCACATAAAGCGCTTTTCCGCTTGCCACTGCCTGCGCAAGCGCGCCCATCGTCTCCTCCAGCGGAGTATCCTTATCCATACGGTGATGATAGAAAATATCGACATAATCAAGCCCCATGCGTTTGAGGCTTTGATCCAGACTTGCCAGCAGGTATTTGCGGCTGCCCCAATCACCGTAAGGGCCGTCCCACATCAGATAGCCCGCCTTCGTACTGATTAAAAGTTCGTCACGGTAGGGCGCAAGGTGATCTCTTAAAATTTTCCCCATGTTTTCTTCCGCGCTCCCCGGGGCAGGGCCGTAATTATTGGCCAGATCAAAATGTGTAATCCCGTTGTCAAATGCGGTAAAGCAAAGCTGCTTCATCGTCTCATAATTTGCCGTATCGCCAAAATTGTGCCACAGCCCCAGCGAAACAGCCGGAAGCTTCAGCCCGCTTTGCCCGCAGCGGTTATAGGTCATTTTGGTATACCGGTCTTTTAATGGATTGTACATACAGGATACCTCCTTATAAAATACTTTTTATTTCCTGCAAACGGTTTGGTTGATGCGCCGCCGAAAGGAGACTGCGGCAGAGGGGGATGTCTTCCGGTCTGTGTTCATGGATTAAGTACTTCTAAACAGTCCCGCAAAGAAAACCAATGCGGACGGAACCGCTCTAAACGCGCCATCCATGGCGCA
This sequence comes from uncultured Roseburia sp., assembly GCA_947057405.1. Lineage (GTDB taxonomy): Bacteria > Bacillota > Clostridia > Lachnospirales > Lachnospiraceae > Roseburia_B. The sequence continues at coordinate 382 of CAMSEJ010000338.1, read as the reverse complement.
TTAGAGCTTCCACGGACGTCCTGTCCGTGGATTCCTGGATCTCGCACAGGACTGTTAAGAAGTACTAAATCCAATCACAATGCCCGGAATCCATCCCCCTCTGCCGCAGTCTCCTCCCGGCTACGTGATCGCAAGGCTGTCAACTGAGAAAACAAAAATCTTTCTTCTTTCCAACTCTATAGTTGTAAGGAACGGCAACGTTGGCATGCCAACACCGCAGTCAGCCAGAGGACAGGGGATGCGGCATTCGCATTGTAACAGGATTTAGCGGCTCTTAAGTATCCCCTGCGATGCCCGGCAATGCCCTGCCATGGATGGCGCGTTTTGGGCGGTTGCGTCCGCATTCGGGTACGTAAACGGGATACTTTAGAGCCGTTTTATC
>CAMSEJ010000337.1 GCA_947057405.1 uncultured Roseburia sp. | reverse complement strand
CGTTCAGGCGCAGAGAATCCCAGCACCTCTATGCAGGTTTCCAAAACTCCCTTTGTCAGCTCCAGCAGACAAATATACCCTGCCTGCGCCTGTTCGTCTTCTTCCGCCAGTATTTTCGTCGTATGATAAAAATGATTCAGCGCATTGGAAAGCCCGTAAATATAAGCGCATACCTTATGCGGCGCTGCTTCCGCAAACGCCGACTCCATTGCCGCCGAAAATCCGGCCAGCTCTAACATCAGCGCTTTTTCACTCTCTGAACCTGCCGGAAGGATCCTCGCATCCTCCACCGTCTTTCCAAGCGCCCGGTATTTTGCCAGAATCGACTTAATCCGCACAATCGTATACAGAATATACGGCCCGGTATTGCCCTCAAACGAGGTAAAACGGTCGATATCAAAAATGTAATCCTTCGACGCCTGATTGGACAAATCCCCGTATTTCACCGCAGACAGCGCCACTACCTTTGCCGTTTCCCGCGCCTCTTCTTCGTCCATCGTATGATTGTCTGCAATCTTTTTGTACATCTCCTCATTGATTTCCGAAAGCAGGGTTTCCAAACGCATAATGCCGCCTTCCCTGGTCTTAAAGGGCTTTCCGTCCTTCCCGTTCATTGTGCCGAATCCAAGGAACTTTAACTTCGTATCCCCGCCGACAATCCCCGTCTTTTTGGCGCAGCGGAACACCTGGATAAAATGCAGCTCCTGGCGTTTGTCCACCACATAAATAATCTCGTTTGGATGGTACTCATCCATACGCCAGACGAGCGTAGCCAGATCCGTAGTATTGTAAAGCGCGGCCCCGTCCGATTTTAAAATCATACAGGGCGGAATTTCCTTCGTATCCGTCTCTTCCTTTACATCCACAACCAGAGCGCCCTCGCTGAGATAAGCGTATCCGCCGTCCTTCATCTTCTGCACCATATCCGGGATAAACGGGTCCGCATCCGATTCCCCTTTCCACAAATCAAAGGAAACCTTTAGGTTCTCATAATTGCGCTTTAAATCAGTTACCGACACATTCAAGATATGCGACAGCAGCGCCTGATATCCCCTCCTGCCGTTCTGCAGTTCATACGTGGCCTGCATCGCCGCTTCCTTATACGCAGAATCCTCCTTGGATTTCGCACTCGCCGTCGGATAAATTTCCTCCAGCTCAGAAATCGTAAACGGCGCTTCCTCAGGATAACTGCCCTCAAAATCCCCGTCAAAATAAGAAAGCTCCGGTTTACGCTCCTTCAATTCCGTAATAATCAGCCCCATCTGAAGGCCCCAGTCGCCCAGATGCACGTCCCCTATCATATTGTGCCCTAAAAACCGCCCAATCCGTTTTAAGCTTTCCCCGATAATCGCAGAACGCAGATGTCCTACATGAAGCGGCTTAGCCACATTCGGTCCGCCGTAATCAATCATAATCACCTTCGGGTTTTTCGCCTTTTCACAGCCGAACCGCCCCGGATCGCCCTGCATCTTCTGTAAATAATCCGCCAGATACGCGTTATCCAGCTTTAAATTTAAAAATCCGGGCCGGACAGACGCCGCCTCTGCAAACAAAGTGCTGCCGGAAAGCTTAGCCGCCACCTCGTCCGCAATCATAAACGGAGCTTTTTTATACTCCTTCGCCGCAGCCATAGCGCCGTTGCACTGGAATTCACACAAATCAGGACGGTTGGATAACGTCACTTTTCCGTATTTTTCCTGATAGCCGCATTCCAGAAACGCTTTTGTTACTTCTGCCGTAATCAAATCTAAAATCTTCTGCATTTGAACACTCCTTTATCGTAAGCTTCATTTATTTTATACATGTTTCTATAAAATGTCAAATACGGATTATTTTCCTGTAAAATACCAAAGTCCGCTATCCTAAAATAAAACGATGCAGCATAACTTAAATAATTCATGAAAAATTCAGTTTTCAAAAGGGATAGTTCGATCTATAATAAAGGCAGTGGAAGAAGGTGATATTTTTGAACACAGCGGAACAGGCACACCAGCAGGACTTAAAGCGTCTGCAATTACTCCGGTATATGGACGATGATTTTATGACGGTTTGTCTTGCAGATAATTATGAAGGTGTAGAACTGATACTACGGATTATTTTAAAGCGAGAGGACATAAACATTAAGTCAGTCAGGACACAAGAACTGATGAAAAATCTGCAGGGACGTTCCGTTATTTTAGATGTCCACGCAGTTGACAGCACAAAAAAAGAGTATAACATAGAAATTCAACGGTCAGATGCAGGAGCAGGAGCAAAAAGGGCAAGGTACAACAGCAGTTTATTAGACGCACATATTTTAAAACCCGGCGTTAATACGGAAGACATTCCCGACAGCTATGTAATTTTTATTACAGAGAATGATGTTATGGGAAAAAATCAAGCCATATATCACATACAGCGGTATATAGAAACCAACGGGGGAACAGAATTATTTGATGACGGTTCGCATATCATATATGTCAATGGGACATATAGAGGCAATGATGAAATCGGTAAGCTGATGCACGATTTTTCATGCACCAATCCGGCTGATATGAACTATGAGGCACTTGCAAAAAAAGCACGATATTACAAGCAGGACGAAAAAGGAGTGGCGGCCATGTGTAAAATAATGGAAGATATGAGAAATGAAGCGGCACAAAAGGCGGAACAAAATAAAGCAAAAAAAACAGCGGTCCATTTAATAAAAATAGGCAAAATGACTTTAGAAGAAATAGCAGAAGCTACGGAATTATCCATTGATATCGTCAAAGAATTAGAGCGTGTTTGAAAAATCATTCCCGTCATCTGCCAGAAAGCAGGGAGAAGGGCCGGGGTGGGGGGGGTGGGGGGGGGGGGAGCCGCTGGTGTTGCTAGCGTGGCAGGACCGCAGTCGGCGCGCG
>CAMSEJ010000336.1 GCA_947057405.1 uncultured Roseburia sp. | reverse complement strand
TTCCGATCTGCCCGCATCTTTTGCTTTCTGAAGCTGTACGGAGAAGTCTGTCTTATTATCCGCCGTAAAAGCTTCTGCGGAAACAATTTCAAAAGGCTGGTTTGCCGCTTCTGATGTAAATTTCTCATAAATCCCTGAAGAATAGATATCGGAACTATCATAAATAACCGCTACTTTGGAAGCGATTGCATTTTCACCGATATATAAAGCCGAAGCCGCTCCCTGGTTCGGGTCGGAAAAACATACGCGGAATGCGTTATCATATTTTACGCAATCAACGGCAGAACCGGAAGGAGTAAGCTGGAACATATTGTCTTCCGCCGTATTTTCCGCTACCGCAATGCTACATCCGCTGGTAACGGTACCCATCAGCATCTGCATGCCCCAGTCCTTCAATGTATTATATGCATTTACGGATTTTTCCGCATCGCATTCATCGTCTTCAAACTTAAACTCAATCGGAACCCCGTTGATGCCGCCGGCAGCATTAATTTCATCCACGGCAAGCTGTGCCGCATTCTGTACGGCAAGGCCATATACGGCAGCACTTCCCGTCGTAGGTCCGATACCGCCAATTTTAAAAGCCCCTGCAGCAGCCGTATCACCGCCTGTTTCCGATGCTGCTTCTTCCGCAGCAGGTGCAGAATCTGCTGTCTGTGTTCCGGCATCCGCATTTCCACAGCCCGCGAATAAAGCCGCAGTCATTGCCGAAGCCATAACAACACTCATGACTTTGTTAAACTTTTTCATAATTTTTCCCTCCTGAATATTTTTAAATGGAAAAAAGTTCTCCATTTCTGAATTATATTACTCTCTATCAAAATCTTTGTCAATGTTATTTTAAACATTTTATTCACATTTCATGAAAAAAAACTTTATTTTTATGCATGAAAAATCATTTTTCGGACAGAATAAAGGCGAGAGGAAACTTTCACTTCGCATTGAGAATGATTATGAATGGAGGTTTTTATAATGAATCATAAAGCATTGGATTTTACCGCCTTGACAATCGCCATTATAGGCGCTGTAAACTGGGGGCTGATCGGCTTCTTCAGTTTTGACCTCGTGGCGTTCATTTTCGGCAATATGTCATGGTTTTCAAGAATTGTGTATGCATTAGTCGGTATCTGCGGCCTGTATCTTATTTCATTTTATATGTATACAGGCAACTCTTCCGGCGAATCGGCATAGCATCCGGAAAACCAGATTCCGAGCATGCAGCTGAAAAACAAATAAAAAAATGGCGCCGGTCATCCGGCGTCATTTTTTTATTCTTTTACAATCATATTCATCCATACCCCTTTTTTCATCAGGACATAACCGATCAAACACTTGATAATATCAATGAATTGGCAAATGAAATAAAGTGGTATAATATGCATTCCCGTGTATCTGGACAGAATATACGCCAGAGGAATATTAACCAGCCACGTATAAACGCTGTCAAAGAAAAAGGTAATCAATGTCTTTCCACCGGAACGTAAGGTAAAGTAAGCCACGTTTACAAAAGCATAAATAGGCATACACGCGGAGGACACAATAATAAACCGTGCCGCAAGCCCCCTGATTTCCTCCGTGGTGTTATAAATCATCGGGAAAAGAGGTGCAAAAACGGAAAGACAAATGCCAATGACCGCACATCCACCTACGGAAAAAAACATCAGTTTCCTTACGGCATCCTTTGCTTCTTCCATTTTTCCCGCCCCCAGCAGCTGCCCGATAATAATTCCCACGGAATTTCCAAGTGCAATGAACACTACGTTAAATACATTGGATATGGTGGAGGAAATATTGAACGCCGCCACCACCGAAAGCCCTCTTACGGAATAGCACTGCATCAACACTGCCTGGCCGCTGGACCATAAAGCCTCGTTCACCATGAGCGGAGTTCCCATGACCAGCACTTTGCCGACCAACCCTCCTGGTATCTTCATACTCCGGTAAACTTCTCTAATAAAACCGTTTTTCTCTTTGTTTCTGTGCGTCCACCCCGCAACGATTGCCAGTTCCACAAACCGGGATACGGTAGTCGCAATGGCTGCCCCTTCTACTCCAAGCGCCGGCATGCCGAATTTTCCGAAAATCAATATGTAATTCAAAATTAAATTGACGAATACCGCCACTATCCCTGCCTTCATCGGCAGCATGGTTTCTCCCGTTTCCCGCAAGGTACCAGAGTACGCCTGAATAATGGCAAAAGGCACCAGTTCCACCATCATCACCCGCAAATATTTACGGGCATACAGCAAAGTAGCCTCCAGATCCCCGGTATCTCCGGCCTCATGCAAGTACAGCGAAATCAGCTGCGTGCCAAAACAAGCAAAGGCCAAAAGCCCGGCTGCCGTAATAAACAGACTGAGCCACAGTTTCATGCGGAATGTATCCCTGATTCCCTTTTGGTCTCCGCATCCATAATATTGCGCCGTAAAAATACCTGCGCCGGATACGCCGCCGAAAATACAGAGATTGAAAACCAGGATCAGCTGATTGACGATGGCCACGCCGGACATCTGTTCTGTGCCGATCTGCCCCACCATAATATTGTCTAAAAGACTGACAAAGTTAGTAATCCCATTTTGTATCATGATGGGAACGGCTACGGAAAGAACCATCAGGTAAAATTTCCTGTCTCCTATATATTTTTTCATTGATCCGTAAGTCCTTTATGTCTTATTCTTCCACGTCCTGGAATTCTGACAGGTCTATCTGCCTTCCATCCCGCCAGATGCGCTCCAAGTCGTAGAAGAGTCTGTTGTCTCTGTCAAAAATATGAACGATCACATCGAGAAAATCCATCAATATCCAGTTTGCGGTATCGTATCCTTCCACCTGTTTCAGATTTCCTCCCGCCCTGCCGATCGTTTCCTCTACGGAATCAGCAAG
>CAMSEJ010000335.1 GCA_947057405.1 uncultured Roseburia sp. | reverse complement strand
GAGATCATGCCATGTGACTGGAGTTCAGACGTGTGCTCTTCCGATCTAGACGTAAAGCGGTTCTGGGAAACCGGTTTTTTAAATCCGGAATCGAATGTCCAGTTCGGGGAAGGCGGGGCAGGCACGTTTTCCGACGGAAAGCTCAATACTTTAGTAAAAGATACCTTCGGACGGAACCGGAAGGTACTGGAAATTTTTGCCGCGCACGGCGCCCCGGAGGAGATCTGCCGGGAAGCTAAGCCGCATATCGGGACAGACCTGCTGCTTAACATTATTCCGGCAATTCGCAGGAGCATTATCAAGAACGGCGGCACGTTCCTGTTTGAAACCTGTATGACGGATCTGCGTATTGGGAACGGGCGTATTACAGCCATAGAGACAAACCGCAAAACCTGGATGGATACACAGGTACTGGTGCTTGCCGTCGGGCACAGTGCAAGGGATACTTTTGCCATGCTCAATGAGCACGGTATTCCGATGGAAGCCAAGCCGTTTGCCGTCGGGCTGCGCGTCGAGCACCCGCAGGACATGATAAGCAAAAACCAGTACGGGGAAGCGGCCGCCGTTTTACCGCCTGCCGCCTATAAGCTGACTGCGGCGGGGCAATGCGGCAGGGGGGTTTATTCCTTTTGCATGTGCCCGGGCGGCTATGTCGTCAATGCTTCGTCCGAAGAAAAGCGGCTTGCCGTAAACGGCATGAGCAATTCCAGACGGGACAGCGCAAACGCAAACAGTGCCATTATTGTTTCCGTCACGCCAAAGGATTATCCGGATACGGGGCCGCTCTCCGGCGTAAAGTTCCAGCGTAAGCTGGAAAAAGACGCGTTTGAGCTTGGGAACGGGGCGATTCCCCAGCAGCTCTACGGGGATTTTAAATGTGCCAGAATGAGCAGGGCCTACGGTGCGGTTTCCACTCTTACGCGCGGCGCGGCACAGCTTGGCGCACTGCATACGCTGTTTGAAAAGGAGATTTACGAATCCTTTTTAAGCGGGATGGAGCAGTTTGGGGCAAAAATACCGGGCTTTCAGTGCGGGGATACCGTGCTTTCCGGCGTAGAAAGCCGCACGTCTTCCCCGGTCCGCATCCACAGGGACGGCTCCTTAACAAGCAGCGTACAGGGCCTTTATCCCTGCGGCGAAGGGGCAGGATACGCAGGCGGGATTATGTCTGCCGCCATGGACGGCATCAAAACGGCAGAAGCCATTGCCGCAGAATTTTCCGTGTAAATTGGTCATAAACGGGTTGGCGCCGCATACAATTAAGTATCAGGGGAAGCGGAGGAATCAAGATGAGCAATAAAACAAAAATTGTAGTTCTTCATATGAAAGAGATGATATATACGCTGATTTTTGCGGGGCTTGCGCTGCTGCTGATCCTGCTGCTGGTATTTATGTTTTTGCCCAGGCAAAAGGATCGCACAGCGGAAACAATGAAATATGTCGCCGGCGTATATACTTCTACCATACAGTTCAATGACAATAACATTGATGTGCAGGTGGTCGTGGACGAAAGCCGGATCAGCTCCGTATCACTGGTCAATTTAGACGATACGGTAGCTACGATGTATCCTCTGATGCAGCCTGCGGTGGAGAACATTGCGGATCAGATCATTGAAAAACAGTCGACGGAGAACATTTCGTACAGTGAAGAAAACCAATATACTTCCATGGTCGTCTTAAATGCGGTGAACCATGCACTGGAAAAAGCCGCCGTACAATAAAAGCGGCAAGAACGGTAAACCAGTAAAAAACAAGGCGGCGCCTGATGTCCGGGCGCTGCCTTGCTTTGTCTGCCGCGTATGCTTACTCTTCCGCCGAAAGGCTGCTGGAATAATCGGAAAGGGCGTCGAGGACGATTTCCGTTGATTTTGCAGGGCGGGTGGATTCCCATTTGGCATATCCGGAATAGCCGATCCATCCGATCAGGGCGGCGCATATCAGTACGCCTGCGGTACGGACGGCAAGAGACTGAGCTTTTTCCTTCTTCAGTGTCTGTTTGCGGTTTGCTTTTTCTTTTTTATACTGTTCTACTTTTTTCTGGCTCATTTCTATGGCCTCCTTAAACACATTTTCGGCTATTATACTATATTTCCCGGGGAATGTAAATAATTATGTGACGGGATCTTTGCCTGCGGGAAAAGGGCCGGATTCCCGGATGCAGGGCGCTGCCGGCAAAGCAATTTTTTTCGGTCAGTAAAAATGGCAGAATAACATTGCATGATGCGGTGAAAGGTACTATAATAAAAGGGAATTATATATGGGTTTTTGTTAATTTTGCACAAATGATACGGCGGCAGGAAAATGTCGCGGCAAACAGGAAAGAAAAGGGAGGATGACCTGGTATATGAAAAAATTATTGGCAGCTACATTGACTATATGTATGATTTTAGCATCTGTATTGCCGTCCGTTCCGGTACAGGCGGCGGATAACACGGATGCAACGGTGCTGGATGTATCCGATTTTGGCGTTTTACCGGAAAACGAGGACAATGCGGAGGCAATTCAGGATGTGATCCGGGAAGCAAAGGAAGTAAACGGCCCGGTGGTTTTAAGCTTTCCGGAAGGGGAATATCAGTTTTATCCGGACAAAGCCTACAAAAAGGAGCTTTATATTTCGAATACGGTAGGCGCGGATCAAAATTATAAAATGAAGAATATCGGCTTTTTGTTTGAGGATATGCAGGATGTTACGGTGGAAGGGAACGGTTCTTTGTTTCTGTTTCACGGCAGGATGACGGCATTTGCCACCATAGACTGTGCCAATATCACCTTCCGAAACCTGTCGTTTGACTATGAGGTCCCGTCCGTCATTGTCATTACGGTAGAATCGGTAGACGACGCAGAACAGGCTGTTATTCTTTCCGTACCCGACTGCTATCGTTAGGTGGTAAACGGCAAAA
>CAMSEJ010000334.1 GCA_947057405.1 uncultured Roseburia sp. | reverse complement strand
GACCAGTATTGACGGCAGGGCAATTTCACTGTACTGCGTCGATATCATTTTCCCTCTGGAAACCCTGGAATAAATCCCCGCAAACGCCCCGTCATACACAAACAGCCCCGTCAGGTTGGAGACGTCTATCCACTCGGCATCCGCCCCTTTTGAGAAATCAATATTTTTCGTCAGGTACGGCGTGCAGAATTCCTGCGCCAGATAGCCCTCTATGCGGTGCGCGTCCACAATTTCTTTCCACTCTGCATGCGAGGCGTATTCCACGCCGGCGAATACGCCCTTAGAACCGTAAGAGTCCAGAGGCTTTAAAATCCAGCCGTTCTGATTGGCAAGGATCGCTTCATAAGGCAGATCATCTGCTGTCATCCGCGCAGTATACGGTACATGCGCCCTGACATAAGCCGTTTCTTCTTCCGTTAAAAATGCCTGCGTCGCCGGATGGTGCAGGATTTGGTACAAAACCTTGTTGTGTGCGAGCTGCGTGGTAAAATCCCCGATCAGGCATACGGCTTCATCCTTTACCGCCCGGATAAAATCCGCTACTTCTCCAAAGTGTTTCATGATATCGCCGGTGACCGCACGCCGGTAAATAAGATCGATCGGCCGGCCAGCCGTTCCGTGCAGCCGTCCGTTCTCATAGCGGAGCGCCCGGATTTCGCAGATTTCGCAGGTTGCGCCCATTTTGCGGTAGCTTTCGGCAAAGATTTCAAATTCATTGTTCGTTGCGCTTTCCATAAAATCCACAATTGCCACATGCGGATGAGAAGACGCTCCTTTGGTTTCCCGATAGATGCGAAGCGAGGTGTCCGCCCAGGAATCAAACAGCTCAAATGTGCGGAGCCGGTATCCGGCCGCCAGCTTCTGATATGCTTTGGTCAGCCGTAAGCCGCGGTTTAATTCCCGGTCTTCGTTCATTGCGCTGGAACCGTCCGTGTTAAATTCGCAGAATTTAAAATCCTTTGTCTGTTCGTTGTAAAAAATATCAATTCTTGCAATTGGGATGCTGCTTTGATAGCGCGGCCTGCGCAGAATCAGCTCCTCTAATTCGGCCGGAAAGCCGAACAGGCGGCGGTATGACGCATCCGAACGGTAATGAGCCGTTACTTTTCCAAAAATACCGTACAGTACATCGATCAGATGTTCAAATATGCGGATATCTTCCCGGGTAAACAGCTTGGGAACATAAAGCGTGCTGACGCATCTGCCGTGGTATTTGGCGGTAGAGCCGTTGATATAGGCGATTTCTTCCAGCGCGCTTTTGGCGTGCGCGGCTTTGTCGTTTTGAATCCATTCACAGTAGGTTTGATTTAATTGTTCTGTCTGAAGCATATTTTTTCCTTCTTTTTTTAGATTTACCGATTGGTATGATACAATTAGGATGTGTTGAATTGTGGTTTCGTATGACAGATATTTTTTGAGGGGAATGTTCGCCGGGCCGTGTCAGATGATCCGGCGCCGGGAATGCATCCCCCTCTGCTGCTTTTTAGACGGGAGCGGAACAGGGTTAATTCTGTTCCGAATCGTCCACGCCAAAGTGCGCGGCTTCTGCGCCGAGACGCCGGACCGCTTCTTCCGTTTCCTGAAAGCTGTCCGATACCGAGCTGACTCTTGCCGCTGCATGTACCGACTGATCGGCGATTCCTGTAATTCCTCCGCTGCATACAGCCGCCGCTTTTTTTATTTCCTGGACCAAATCTGTAATAGTTCTTACAAATGAAAGCAGCTCTTCCGATGCCGCCGCAACATCCGAAGCCATAAAATTCATTTCCCCGGCATCGCTGTTATAGGTGTCTGCCATTCGGACGAACAGCTGAAAGCTGGGAGTTACGTCCCGGTCTATGAATTCCAGCAGCCTCTTTGCGTCTTTCCGCAGGTTTACAAGAGAGGAAGTGACTTCGTCGATTGCCCACTGGATGTTTTCGGCATATTTTTGCGACTGATCGGATAATTTGCAGATTTCATCGGCTATGGTCCCCAATTCTCTGCCGGCTTCCCCTGCCCGTGCGGCTTCCATGCCCGCATTTAAGGACAGCAGATTGATCTGGCCCGTCATTTCGACCACCGATTCTGCCAGTACGGAAATCTGTTCAATCACCTTGGCGTCGTTTAAGGTCTTTGCCAGGCTGTCGCGGATGTCTTTTTTGCTGCTTCTGACGGCGTCGGATTTATCAAGCGCGGTTTCTTTGGCATACAATGCGCGTTCGCGAATATCCTTTGCCCACGCTTCCCCTTCTTTTGCGCGGGATGTCATGTGGCTGGCAGCGCCTTCGATGTCGCCGGAAATGCGGCCGATCTGATCCGCGGCTTCCTCGGCGGACTTTACGGAATCTCCAAGCTCTTCCGCCGCAACAAATATGTTTTCCATCTCCTGGCTCATGCCGTTGATATGGGAACGTATTCCGCCTGCGGTCTTTGATATTCCGTCTGCTTCACGTTTCATGCTGCCGACCATAACGCCGATATTTTCACGCATTTTTTCGATGGTATGCGCCAGGCTTTCGTACTCTTCTTTCAGATCCGAAGCCGGGCCGCCTGATTTTGTAGACAAATCGCCTTCGGAAATTTTCTGCAGCGTTCCTTCGAGCGACTGCAGCGGCTCTGCCGAACCGCGCAGGATGTCTGCCAGAAAAAATACGACAAACAGCAGGTACGGTATGCAGACGGCAAAGACCGGGAGCATTTGTCTGATAATGGAACGAAAGGGGACGCCGGATGAACGGCCGATAATGTAAGCGGCTAAAGTTAAAATAAACAGGATAAATATAAGGATGCTTGTACCTAATAGCCTGAGCTGGGCCCGCAGTGTAAGATTTTTCATGATTTTTTCTCCGAATGTGCGATGTTAGTTTTAGAGCGTGTTTGAAAAATGCTTTTCGGCAGATGTATTCCACACTTAGTGG
>CAMSEJ010000333.1 GCA_947057405.1 uncultured Roseburia sp. | reverse complement strand
CACACCCTTCCCTCTGACTGACGGCCCCTTTGCCATCCACTCCCTATCGTTCGCTCTAAAGCATTTTTCAAACACGCTTTAGCAGTTTTACCGCATTCTCCGAAAAAATCCGTTTTTTATCTTCTGCGCAGAGCGGCATCGCCTGTATCCGCCGGACATAATCCTTCTGCGATTCCCACGGAGAGTCGGTAGCAAACAGTATTTTGTCTGTTCCGTGCGCCTGTACGATTTGCATAAACGCTTCGTCCGAAAGGTTGTCCGCCCGGTAAGGCGTTCCGCTTTTGGCACGGTCCGGTGTAATCGGCCCAATTGCAAATGCCGTGTCAAACCACACCGGTGCGCCGCAGAGATCCCGTTTTACATCGTCCCAGCATGCCCAGTTTCCCATATGCGCAAGCACCAGCTTCGGCGGATGAAGCGTCTGGATTACGTTTAAAATCTGCTTTACCGATGTATAATTGCGGTCGTAAATTCCGATATCAATTCCTGCGTGCGTCAGTACAATCAGCCCCAGCTCCGATGCCGCGTCAATGATCCGCATCATACGGATGTCGTCAATATCCGTGTTCTGATAGGCCGGGTGTATTTTAATGCCGCAGATCCCGCTTTCCTTTAAACGGCGCAGCTGCTGCCTGTAATCCGCGTAATCCGGATGCATTCCTCCAAAGGAAATAATCCCTTTGGCAAAAAGGCGGTCTTTGTCCGCAATTAAAGCCCCGTTTACCTTTTCGACCTGCTCCGCGGATGTCATTACCGGAAGATTAACGGAGTACGAAACACCCGCTTCCTCCATGGAATCAAGCAGGCCGGATACGGAGCCGTCCGTAAAATACTGCGTATGCGAAAGCCGGCTCAGCTTTGCAAGCACGCTCTTAGAAATCCTGTCCGGAAACGTGTGGGTATGAAAATCAATGATCAAATCCTTCCTCATACAAAAAATCTCCTTTCCAATCAAACAATAATATGATAAAATAAAGCAAAAGGCATGTCAAATGTTATTTACGGTTAGACTTTATCAGTTTAAACTGTAAAACTTTAAAACGTTTCACTGCAAAATCGAGGAATCGAAACATTAAGAAAAGAGAGAAAGGAAGAAAACAACTATGCCTGTAACAGACCTACTGGAGAGAAACCACAAGCTTTACAGCGACGAAGTGGCGTTGGTAGAGTTAAACCCTTTGGAGAAAGACACCCGCAAAACCACCTGGAAGGAATACGATCTGGTGCAGCAGACATCGGCGGTACCGTACCGGAGGGAGATTACCTGGAGTATTTTTGACGAAAAAGCCAACCGCGTTGCCAATATGCTTTTGGGCCGCGGCATTCAGAAAGGCGACCGTGTCGCTATCTTAATGTTTAACTGCCTGGAATGGCTTCCGATTTATTTCGGAATTCTGAAAACGGGAGCGATTGCCGTCCCGTTTAATTTTCGTTTTTCGGCGGATGAAATTAAATACTGCGCGGATCTGGCGGAAGTCCATGTACTGTTTTTCGGTCCGGAATTTATCGGCCGTATCGAATCGATCGAGGATAGTTTAAGCAAGGGACGGCTGTTGATTTATGTAGGGGACGGCTGTCCGACCTTTGCGGAGAGCTATCCGGAGCTGGTGGCGGACTGCTCAAGCCAGGCGCCTTTGATCCGCCTGGAGGACGAGGACGATGCCGCGATTTATTTTTCGTCCGGGACGACAGGGTTTCCGAAGGCGATTCTGCACAACCACGAAAGCCTTCTGCAGGCGGCGCAGATGGAGCAGCGCCATCACCTGACCGGGCGGGACGACGTGTTTTTGTGCATTCCGCCGCTTTATCATACGGGGGCGAAATTTCACTGGATGGGAAGCCTCTGCGCCGGGAGCAGGGCTGTCTTATTAAAGGGGACAACGCCGGAGATTATCCTGGACGCCGTATCAAAGGAGCACTGTACGATTGTCTGGCTTTTGGTGCCGTGGGCGCAGGATATTCTGGTGGCGCTGGATCGGGGCGACGTAACGCTTTCGGATTATGAGCTTGGCCAGTGGAGGCTGATGCATATCGGGGCGCAGCCGGTGCCGCCTTCTCTGATTAAGCACTGGAAAAGCTATTTTCCGCATCACCTGTATGACACGAATTACGGACTTTCTGAATCGACCGGTCCCGGCTGCGTGCATCTGGGCATCGAGAATATCCATAAGGTGGGTGCAATCGGCATCCCGGGATACCGCTGGAAGTGCAGGATTGTAAACGAAGGCGGAACCGAGGTTGCGCAGGGGGAGGTCGGTGAGCTCTGCGTAAAAGGCCCGGGCAATATGACCTGCTATTATAACGATCCGGAAGCGACGGCGGAGACGTTAAAGGACGGCTGGCTGTATACCGGGGACATGGCAAAGATGGACGAGGACGGCTTTATTTTCCTGGTAGACCGCAAAAAGGACGTTATTGTAAGCGGAGGCGAGAACATTTACCCGGTACAGATTGAGAATTTTTTGAGCGTGCATGAGAAAATCCGGGACGTTGCGGTCATCGGCCTGCCGGACGAGCGGCTTGGCGAGATTACGGGCGCAATTATAGCGGTTAAGGAAGGGGAGGCATGCACCGCAGAAGAGATCGACGAATTCTGCAGGCAGCTTCCGCGTTATAAACGGCCTAAGAAAATCATTTTTGCGGAAGTGCCCAGAAATGCGACCGGCAAAATAGAAAAGCCTGCGCTTCGGAAGAAATACGGCGCAGAACAGCTTGTCGCGAAACAGAATATGGGATAACAACAGGAGGATGGAACATGAAAGAATTATCGAAGCTTATGGACTACCGTTCCGAGGTCCGCGTCGTAGACGCCACTCTGCGGGACGGCGGACTGGTCAATGAATTTTATTTTTCGGATGAATTTAGATCGGAAGAGCGTCGTGTAGGGAAAGAGTGTGGTACCTTGTGT
>CAMSEJ010000332.1 GCA_947057405.1 uncultured Roseburia sp. | reverse complement strand
TCAGTTGTCAATCTTCGGCTGGAATCTCATTCATTGAGATTCCGAAAAGTTATAACCGCAAACAAATAAACTCCCAGCAATTCCGACAACGCCCCTCCCTCCCGGGAGTAGAAAAAACCTCCACTTCCGCATCCCCTTCAATAAAATCCGGAACCTCAAGAACCGCATCCGTAAGCCTGCCAAAACCGCAGTCAGCCAGAGGGCAGGGGGTGCGGCGTTCGCCTTGTAACAGGAATTAGTGGCACTTAAGTATCCCTGCGATCCCCAGCAATGCCCTGCCACGGATGGCAGGGCAAGCCGGAATGCGCCATGGACGGCGCGTTTCCGGCGGTTGCGTCCGCATTCAAACACAGACAGGGGATACGATAGAGCCACTTAATCCTGTTACACAGCGGACGCCGCACCCCCTGCCCTCTGGCTGACGGATCTTTGCCAGCCTACCCCACCCCCAAAACCTGATTGCATTATACAAAACAAACATTAGCGTTTTATTAGAACCCCATTCAAAAATCAATCCACCTTAAAACACCCCGCCGGAAACACCAAAACAAACCTGCTTCCCTTCCCCGGTTCGCTCTCCACACGCACGGATCCATTATGGAACTTTGCAATTTCCTCCACCATCGCCAACCCCAAACCCGCTCCCGTTCCGCAGCGCGAATGATCCGACTGGTAAAACCGACGGAAAATTTTCTCCTGCTCCTCTTCTACAATACCGATCCCATCGTCCGAAACAGACAATTCCATCCCTTCCCCAACTCTCTTTAAACAAACAAAAATACGGCCGTTTTCCCTCCCATACCGATAAGCATTGTTCACCAGATTGGTCAAAAGCCGCGTCAAAAGTCCCCGGTTCCCGCAAAACACAATACCGCGTTCCACCTCCCACCGCAAGGTAATGCCATGCTCCCTGATAAACGCCAGATCCGTGCAGGCAGACTCCACCAGCTCTGCCATATCAATTTCTTCACAGGCAAAGCTGTCCGCCCGCATTTCCAGACGCGAAAAATCCAGCATATCATTAATCAGCCTGGACATCCTTCTGCCCTGCCGCAAAATCGTACGCAGCGCGCGTTCATACTCCTCTCCGCTTCTGGGTTCCTCCAGAGAAAATTCACACTGTGCCAGAATCACCGAAACCGGCGTGCGCAGCTCATGGGACGCATCCGACGTAAACTGGCGTTCCGTTTCAAACGCCTTCTCTAACCGCGCAAACATGCCGTTAAAGCTTTCGGCAAGCTGGTGCAGTTCGTCCTTCCCCTCCCCAAGCACAATCCGCCGTCCCAAATCGTTTCCCGTCCCGATTCCGCAGGCAGACTCAGAAATTGCCTGGATTGGGCTTAACATTTTTTTGGTAAGCAAATAGCCGCCCAGGGCAGAACAAACGACCAAAAGCGGCAAAAACAAAAGCGAAAGGCGCAGCACATCCGTCATATGATCCTCCCCCTGCGTTTCCGAAACGACGCCCCGAAGCCAAAGCCCCTCCAGCCCCTTCGCCGTCAGCTTCCGATCAAAAATAAAATAAAGGTACCCGCCCGCCTTAACCTGCTGCACCTTAGAATCGCAAAATCCAATCCCCGCAGACTCCCTCGGAATAGGGTTCTCCCCGTACAAAAACGCCATATCCGAACTGTACAATGCGGTACAGACGCCGTTGACCCGGTCCAAGAAATCATCGTCAATTTCCAGATACCCGTCCTGGTAAATCCTCAGATAATCCGTATTATTATTCCGGCCGAACTGCTCAATATTCGTATAATATTCCACCTCGTCCACATTGTCCTCAACGGTTTCAATCAGATTGTCCCGCACGATTTTACGAACAATCTGCAAATGGACAAGAAACACAATAAAAAAAGCAAAGGAAACGACCAGCAAAAACGCGGCCGTAAACCACATAGTAATTTTCATCCGTATCGGCAGGCTTTTCATGTCCCATCTGCCTCCCGCATCACATAGCCTTTTCCGCGGACAGTATGAATCAGCTTCTGCCTGGCGCCTCCGTCAATTTTTTTCCGCAGGTAGCTGATGTAAACGTCCACCACATTCGTGCCTCCTTCGTAGTCAAAATTCCAGATATGATCCTCGATTTTCTCCCTTGAAAGCACAATTCCCTGATTATGCATCAGATATTCCAGCAATTCATATTCCTTGCGGGACAAAGCAATCTCATCCTGCCCGCGCCGGACGACATGGGAAGCACAGTCCAGCGTTAGATCCGCCAAAGACAGCACATTTGCCGCATGCCCGAATGAGGCGCGCAGCATGGCCCGAAGACGGGCGGAAAGTTCCTCAAAAGAAAACGGCTTGACCAGATAATCGTTTGCGCCGCTGTCTAAGCCCCTGACGCGGTCCGATACGGAATCCCTTGCCGTCAGAAACAGAACCGGCGTAGTTTTCCCGCGGGCGCGTAAAGATTGAAGAACGGCGTATCCGTCTGCTTTTGGCATCATAATATCCAGGATCACGGCGTCATAATCCGTATAGGATAAAATGTCCATCGCCTCTTCGCCGTCAAAACAGCTGTCTACGCTGTAACCGTCGGATTTCAGTTTTTGGGTAATAATACCGTTTAAATCAGATTCGTCTTCTGCGATTAAAATTCTCATGCCTGCTCCTTTCCGTTCTATTGATTTGTATTGCAATCATACCATTTTATACTGCATACCACAAGTGCCAGACCGCAGCAAACCGTTACTTTGGGGGATGCTTCCGGCATTGCCCCTCCGGAAGGAGGCTTTCGCATAGGGGAAAGCCATACGGATCCAAAACAGCCCCCTTTCACATCTATGATACAAACCGCACGAATGTTGTAAACAGGACAATGTCTGTCCTGTGGCAGTGCTCTGAATGCTGTTGCTTGTTCCTCCTTTACTTATTTATAACTTCTCGGAATCTTCAGCCCTTATTTCATGGGGCTTTCAGAACCTA
>CAMSEJ010000331.1 GCA_947057405.1 uncultured Roseburia sp. | reverse complement strand
TACACAAGGTACCACACTCTTTCCCTACACGACGCTCTTCCGATCTACAATGGTTGAAGGCATCACTGCCCCATAATATCTGAAAAGGAGTTTCCGTTATGATAAAAAAGATCCGTTTAAAACAACGTTTAATCCTGCCGATCGCACTCCTTGGCATTGTTGCGCTTTTGTCCAACCTGATTTCCATATTGAATATCCACAATGTAAACGCAAGCGCGTCAACCATTGCGGACAACTATATGGACGGCAAAAGCCGCCTGGCGGAAATCTGCCAGGCATCCATGAACATACATAAAATGGCGTTAAGCCATATTGTCGCGACAGACTACAATACCATGATTACGCTGATCGGGCAGATCAAAGAAGAAGAGGCCGTTCTCGACGGCATGCTCGCGGAATACGAGCCGTATGTCCTGCCCAAAGACCGCGCGCAGTACGAATCCCTTCTTACGGATTACGCCTCCTTCCGGCAGGCGCTGATCCGGCTGGCATGCGCCAGCGCCAGCCATAAAACCCAGGACGCCTACGCCCTTGCCAACGGCGACGTAGCCGCCTGTGCGGAGGCAATGGAAACGGATATCGACGCCTTAAACGCTTCCATCAGCGAACAGACCCGGCAGGCCAGATCGCACCTGTCCGCCGTCTACCTGATTTCCGTTATCATCGGCGCGGCGGCTGCCGCCGCCTGCATTCTGCTGGTATTTGCGGATGTAAAGCTGATTACCGGCTATGTGGTCATTCCGATCCAGAGCATTTTAAAGACCATCCGGGAAAGCTCCGGGCGCATCAACCATATGACCGGAGAAGTCTTAGAGCGCACCCAGGCTTCCAAAGGCAGCGCAGCCGGGCTCTCCTCGCTTTCCGGACAGCTTTCGTCCACCATCCGCAAAGTAGCCCGGAATATATCGGATATCCACCAGAATGCGGAAACGGTCCGAAACGACGTGCGCACCATTGCCGACGAATGCAGCGCCATCACCGATTACACCGTCCAGATGAACGCCCGGGCGGAGCACATGCAGCAATCCGCCCAAAACAGCGCCGAAACAACTGGGGCCAAAGCGGAAGAAATCCTGCGTTCCCTTGACGACGCCATTGAAAAAAGCAAAAGCGTGGACCGGATCCAAAGCCTAGCCAGCGAGATTTTAGCGATTTCCCAGCAGACCCGGCTGATTTCGTTAAACGCTTCCGTGGAAGCCGTCAACGCCGGGGACGCCGGGAAAGGTTTCGCGGTTGTGGCGGACGAGGTGCGCGGCCTTGCCCAGTCCAGCCAGGACGCCGCCAACCGCATCCAGGAAATCAACGGCGTCGTTACGGCGGCCGTATACAACCTTGCGGAGCACGCGCGGCAGCTGACAAGCTATATGAGCGAGTCTGTGCTGACCGAATTTGAATCCTTTGTACAGTCCGGCAGCCAGTACAAAGAAGACGCCGCCTATATCAGAAACGCCATGGATGAATTTAACGAGCGTACCACGCGGCTGAAAACCTCCATGTCCGAAATCGCCGATTCGATCCGCACGATTACGACCGCCATTGACGAGGGCGCCAACGGTATTTCCGGCGTCGCGGGCAATACGAAAAGCCTGGCAAACGATATGGAGGATATTGCAAAACGGATGGGAGTGAACCTTGAAGTCGTGGAAGGGCTTGAGAAGGAGACGGTGGCTTTTGATAACCTGTAGTACTGCAGGCTTGCACGACAGGTGGCTTCCGCTTCTCAAATTTTCCTGATGGGTGCAATCGAATCGATCCCGTAAAAAAAGAAGCACAGGATTCCTGTGCTTCTTTTTATCATGCCGGCAGCGGGACTTGAACCCGCACGTTGTTGCCAACAACAGATTTTGAGTCTGCCTCGTCTGCCAATTCCGACACGCCGGCATTTGTTTGGTTACGACCGAACAAAATATATATTAACATAGTTTACAAAAAAATGCAAGGGATTTTTTACATTTTTTTCTGTTTACGATTCTGCTATGTTGGCTGCGAACTGCGCAATAAATGCGCAGTTGCAGGCTCAACTGTTACTGTTTGCTGCCAACAGCAAACTTATTTTTTCCTTTTTATCTTTTTGGAAGCGCCGCTCATAAGGCTGAATCCGTTTTTCGTTTTAACGACAACCTTGTAATAATAGGTCTTTCCTTTAACCGCTTTCTTGTCCGTGTAGCCGGATTTGCTCTTTCCTGCCGTTCCAACCTTTGAATAGGTTCCGTTCTTCTTATTAGAACGATACACTATATAACCGGTCGCTTTCTTCACTTTATGCCAGGTAATCTGAATACCGGAAGATTTGGATGAAACCTTCTTTATCTTGGTGGCTTTTTCTAAAGACAATGCCTTTACGCCGCCCTTATCGCTGATTTCTTTGCCGTTTGCATCCAATGCCACCGCATAATAAGATACATTGCGGCTGGCAAGATTTTTGTCCGTTACAGATGTTTTGCCGGCTTCGGTTACGCCCACCGGTTCGGTTTTGCCGTCTGCAACGCGGTATACGGCATATTTGGCCGCGCCTTGTACCGCATGAACCGTAACAGAAGCAGAAATGCCGTTCTTTGCCGCAGATACAGTAATCTTCTGAACGGATGGCGCCGCCACTTTCGTCTCTACCGGTGCAGGCGGCTTGGGAGCCGGCGCTTTTAACCCGGCAATTGCCGTACTTAAACGTGTAAGGGCTGCATTGAGAGCTGCCGCGTCTTCTTCCTGCTGCACCTTCTCGCTGTTGCGGACCGTTACGGCATTGTCATATGCCTTCTTAAACTCGGCATACGATTCCGCAGAATACGAAGACTGGTTGGGCAGCAGCTTCTGTGCTTCCGCAAGCTTCTGATCCAGCTTGTCGTTGGCTTCCGCAAGCGCTAAACTTTTCAGGGTTACCAGCGACTCAATTGCATTTTTAATAGATCGGAAGAGCGTCGTGTAGGGAAAGAGTGTGGTACCTTGTG
>CAMSEJ010000330.1 GCA_947057405.1 uncultured Roseburia sp. | reverse complement strand
CCAGCGCGATTAAAATTCCGCCGCCGATGACAAACGGCAGCATATGGGAAACCCCATTCATCAGGTTTTTATAAATCCTGCGCCCGGCGTTCTCCTGCTCTTCGCATTCCTGCGCGTCCGCGCCGCCTGCCGCAGCCCCCGCATGGCGGTATATGGGCGCTTCCCCTGATACCGCCCTCTGCAATAGCTCCTGCGCCTTGTGGATCCCGTCCGCTACCTTTGTGCTAATCAATGGTTTGCCGTCAAACCGCGCCAAATCTACTTTCTTATCCGCCGCGATCAGGATACATTCGGCCGCTTCGATTTCTTCCGCCGTCAGCACATTTTTTGCGCCGTCCGCTCCCTGCGTTTCTACTTTGATCGGAATCCCCAGTTCCTTCCCCTTCTGCTCCAGGCTTTCCGCCGCCATAAACGTATGCGCAATCCCGGTCGGGCACGCCGTAACCGCCAGCACCCGGTACCCGTCTTTGGAAGCCTCTATGGCTCTCTGCTTTTTCTTCCCGTCCAGCTCGTCGTCTTTTTCGTCTATGATCCGCAAAAATTCCTCCGGCGACTTTGCCGAAAGCAGCAGTTCCTTAAATTCCGTATCCATCAGCATGGTAGACAGCCTCGAAAGCGCGTCCATATGTACGTTCCCGCCGCCCTCAGGCGCCGCAATCATAAAAACAAGCTCCACCGGCTCGTCGTCGAGCGCTTCGTAATCCACCCCTTCTTTTACTACCATTGCGGCAAGCCCGGCACGCTTAACTGCCGCGCACCTTGCGTGCGGAATTGCGATCCCTTCCCCGATACCGGTCGTTCCCTCTTCTTCACGCGCCAAAACCCCTTTTTTGTAGCCTGCCCTGTCATACAGGTTTCCGGCACGCTCCATCAGCCCCGTCATATGATCGATTACTTCCATCTTGGAAGAAACACTGGCATTCAAGTCGATTGCCTGTTTGTTCAGTAAGTCGTGAATCCTCATTACAATGCCCTCCATTCTCCTTTTTGCGTAAATAGTTTTCTTTAAATTTAATATCGCGATATTTATTTTTGTTATCTAAAGTATAAGCACAAAAATATTTTTTGTCAATTATGATTTATGCGAAAATTATTTTTCTACAAAAGACACAAATTTACACCGAAAAAGATACGTTCCGGAACGTTTTTTTGTTTACTTTGTATAAGAATGTCTTTGCAGGGCAGTAAAAGCCCTGCGAAAAGAGGACAAAAAAAGCAGGAACCCTCCCTTTTTCAGGTCTGGTTCCTGCCCGTACCGACATTATTTGGAAGCAAGTGTAAACTGATCCACCAAATCCTTCAGACAGGCGGCTTCGGCGGAAAGCTGCTGGCTTGCGGCCGCGCCCTCCTCCGCAGTCTGGCTGTTGCTCTGCACAACGGCAGAAATCTGATTGATCCCCTCGGAAACCTGCTCTACCGACTCGGACTGCTCGTTGGAAACGACAGCGATATGGTCAATGGCATCTACTACGGACTGAATGCTCTCTACAACGCCAAGCAGAACGTCGGCCGTATTCTTTGCGATTTCCGTCCCCATATGTACCGCTTCCTCCGAATGGGAAACAAGCTCCGACGTGCTTTGAGCGGCCTGCGCAGACTTGCCGGCCAGATCGCGGACTTCCTCCGCAACCACGGCAAATCCCTTCCCCGCTTCGCCGGCCCTGGCTGCCTCTACCGCCGCGTTCAGCGCAAGGATATTCGTCTGGAATGCAATATCGTCTATTGTCTTAAGAATCTTGCCAATCTCCTCGGAACTGCTCCGGATCCGTTCCATGGCGTCTACCAGATTCTGCATTTTCTGATTGCACAGGGTTACTTTTTCACCGGTCTGGTGCGTCTGGCTTCTGACGTCTAACGCCCCGCTCGCCATGCTTTTCACCTCTTCGGAAATCATGCTGATGCGCGCCGCCAATTCCTGTACGGAACTGGCCTGTTCCGTGGTTCCCTGGCTTAACGTCTGCGCGCTTGTGGACAGCTGGCTGCTCGCGCTTGCCACGCCCTTGGCAGAATGGTTGACCTGGCGCACGGCGTCGCTCAGTTCTTCTTTCATATGGCGCATGGAAATCAAAATATCCCGGAAACTGCCGACATAAACCTCTTCATGTTCCGTATGGACGTCCAGATTCTGATTTGCCATTTCATTTAACAGAAAGCTGATGTCCCCAATCACAATACGCAGCCCCTCTACCAAAGACTCCGTCGATTTGACAAGCGCGCCTGTTTCGTCCTTGTTGGTAATCCGCGGCATGGGCGTATCCAAATCCCCTTCTACAAGCAGCTTCATCCGGTTGACGCAGGCCTTCATCGGCATACCGATATTGCGCGCCAAAACCAGGGCGACCACAACGGAAAGCAGCATGGAAATCACAATCACCACAATGTTAATCACCATTGCGTCCCGCGTGGATGCCAGGTAGTTGATCTGCGGCGCGGTGACCGCAATGCTCCAGCCGTCCGTATCCGCCACAGGCGCATAAGCCGCAAACATTTTATGCCCTTCGCTTACATAGCTTCCGAATCCGTTTTCTCCCTCGCGCATCCGGGCGTGGATTGCCGCCAATTCGTTCAGGGAAGCGTTTTCTTTCGCCTCCTCTTCTATATTTTGCACGGTAATCGTTTCGAGCGTGATATCGGCAATGGTGCCGCCGGATTTATTAATCATATACGCCCTGCTGTTTTTCCCAATCTGAATAGCCGATACAATATCGTTCAAAAAGGTTTCCTGCGGGACAAAATAAACCACGCCGACAATGGATTTTTGGGCGTCTCCCTCTGCATACAGAGGCGCTGCCACCATAATGGACAGCGCTCCCGTAACCTTGCTGATCAACGGCTCCGATACAAACACATTTCCCTGCATGGCCTGACGTACATATTCCCGGTCGGAATAATCATTTCCGTAGATCGGAAGAGCACACGTCTGAACTCCAGTCACATGGCATGATCT
>CAMSEJ010000329.1 GCA_947057405.1 uncultured Roseburia sp. | reverse complement strand
GATGTTGATATATTATATTATGCTAAAAAAAAGAAAGATACTGTATCTTTCTATTGCATTATGCTTGGTCTGCGCTGTAATCTTTTTTGCAGTTCTTAAATATATGAATTACTGGGCAGAAGAAGAAGCATTGATTATCAAGGAAACCTTGTATATCTATGAAGAGAGCGAATACACAACAGAATATCAATAACAGTGACTAAAAATGTCTTTTTTCACTTTGCTACAAGCTTTCATAATACATGCTAATTGGTTGAATATCTAAAATCAAAAAAATAAATTAACAACCTGAAAGGAAATGCTATGAAAAAAACAATTACATTTATACTTTCATTTTTAATTCTTTTTTCAGCAACTTTAAATCATATTTATGCTTCCGAAATTTTACCATATGACACCTCCCCCTACCAAACCTGTACAGATATCATTTATCAGGATGAGGATATTATCATAACATGCACCTTAACCATTCAGAATGTCAATTCTGGAATGCAACCTTATTCTACCAAGAAAATTAGATCAATATCCAAAGAAGCTGCTATTACAAACACAAAAGGCAAAACACTCGCAACCTATACATTAACCGGAACCTTTACCTATGACGGCAATTCCTCCACCTGTACAAGCGCCGTGTGCTCTACCTCCGTCCAAAACGCCAAATGGTATTTTACTTCACAGAAGGCTTCAAAAAGTGGAAAAAAAGCGCTCGGTTCTTTCACATTAAAGAACGCCTCCACAAATAAAGCAAAATCAGGCCAGCTTACCATTACATGCAGCAAAACAGGCGTCATTTCCTAATTTATGTGTTCTTTGCAGATTTAACGGAAAACACTTCTTTACGAAGCTGTTTTCCGTTTTTTCTTTTTCATTTTCACAATAAGCATTGATTTTTGGTCCGGCAATTGATATGCTATATAAACAATCAGGCTGTAACCACCATGCCTCACCGTCAAAATTCAAAAATAAGGAGACTGAGCCAATGAACTTTGACACCGAAGTCAAGCAATACCTAAAACGCCTCTCGAAGGCCCTGCCGCATGATATCCCCGACCGGAAACGTCTTCTTAGCGATATTGAACACAATCTGCGCACCTATATTCAGGAACATCCCTCCGTCACCTGGGAGGAAGTGATCGGTGAATTCGGCAGAGCCGAAGAACTGGCAGATTCCATCCTCTCCGGACTTCCCGCCTCTGAAGTCGTAGCTTCCCTGCACAAACAGAAGCGCAGCTACACGCTCCTGATCCTGGCAGGTATACTTTTGCTTCTGCTGTGTGCCTGCATCGCAGGATATATCATCAACTGGGAACGCACGGATCATGTAATCCGGCTGGAACCCCATTATATATTGGACGGAACCGAGGTGACCTCCGAAGAATTTCAAAGAAAGAAGAATAAATGATCCCTTTCCCTATCCGGACAGACTGTTTGTCGTTCCGGATATTTATTTACCTTTCACAATTATTACAAACCATTTCAAAAAAATATATTTTAAAAATAGGTATTGATCTCGCATCTGTCTTTCGATATGATATAATTATGAGTGCAAAAAAATCAAATCTTTTAACGAACTTAAAAAAAGCGACAATCGAAATGCTTCTCTTAAAGCTTCTGTCCGAAGGGGACATGTACGGCTACCAGCTTTCCCAGGAGTTAAAAAAACGAAGCGCAGGCAGCTATACGGTTTTGGAAGGCTCTATGTACCCTATTCTGTACCGCCTGTCCGATCTGAACTATATCTCTTTTTATGAAACCAAAGTCGGAAAACGGCAGACAAGGGTATATTATCATCTGGAAGAAACCGGCCGGCAGTATTTCAGGGATATGACGCAGTCCTACCAGAACTATCTGGACATCATTTCATTTTTGCTGGACTCCGCCGAAGGGGACGTGTACGCCAACACGCCGGAGGAGAATGAAACACTGCTTTCCGCTGGATATGCAAAAAAATAATTGACGGCACCGCCGCAGTATGCTATGATAAAACAGCTTGGAAGTAGGTCTTTTTTTTATGCCTAAATTTATCCCGTCCAAAACCGGGCGGATTTGGGCATGGAAAACACAATGAATTTATGGAGGTGGAAGTTGTGCGCACGAGAATTACATTGGCATGTACAGAATGCAAACAGCGTAATTACAACACAAAGAAGGACAAAAAAGCTCATCCGGACAGAATGGAGACCAGGAAGTATTGCAGGTTCTGCAGAAAGCATACTTTACACAAAGAAACCAAATAATCCGGAAAGGGCGGAGGTGTTAAATTATGGCAGATAACACAAACACAGATGTAAAAACCAAAGAAGAAAAAGCTCCTAAGACGAGTTGGTTTGAAGGCGTAAAGACGGAGTTCGGCAAAATCGCCTGGCCCGAAAAGGACGCCCTTGCCAAACAGACCGCGGCTGTCATCGCTGTTTCAGTCGTAGTCGGACTCATTATCACAATTCTGGATACCTTTATCCAGTACGGCATTGATTTCCTGGTTAGTTTATAATGGAGGCGTTTTATGGCAGAAGCACACTGGTATGTTGTTCATACTTATTCCGGTTATGAGAATAAAGTAAAGGCGAACATTGACAAAACGATTGAAAACAGGCATTTGGAAGATCAGATTTTAGAAGTAAGGGTCCCGATGCAGGACGTATTTGAGATGAAAAATGGCGCCAAAAAGCAGGTTTCCAAGAAACTGTTCCCAGGATACGTACTCATCAATATGATTATGAATGATGATACCTGGTATGTTGTCAGAAACACCAGAGGCGTTACAGGATTCGTCGGGCCGGGTTCCAAGCCTGTGCCGCTGACGGAAGAAGAAATGATGCCGTTAGGAGTAGGGAAAGAAGACGTTGTGGTGGATTTTGAAGAAGGGGATACCATCGTTGTGACGGGAGGCGTCTGGAAGGATACCATCGGCGTCATCCAGACGATGAACCACGGCAAGCAGATCGTCACCATAAATGTCGAATTATTCGGCCGCG
>CAMSEJ010000328.1 GCA_947057405.1 uncultured Roseburia sp. | reverse complement strand
GGAAGCTCGTCGGGCTCATAACCCGAAGGCCGCAGGTTCAAATCCTGCCCCCGCAATGAAATGCCGCAGCGGATTTGTAATCTACTGCGGCATCTTTTTGTTGCCCGTTCGTGTATTATTCTGTTTTTAAAAAATCTTAATAAAAACCGTATTGAAATGTTAATCACATATTAGTATGATCCAGACAGCATAATACAGAAAGGAAATCAAAACATGAACCCCCAAAAGCAGTTAAACGTTACAAAGTTCCTGCTGGCCGTATACTTTATTATGCTGGTATGGATCATCTTATTCAAAATGCAGACGGATTTGTCCGGGCTGGCAGGAATGAATTACAGGCACGTCAACTGGATTCCGTTTTACGGCTCTGCTATAACAAACGGCAAAATCGATCGTTCGGAAATCATACTCAATATTCTTATATTTGTACCGTTTGGAGTATACATCAGTATGCTGAAAGCCGAATGGGGCATTTTAAAAAAAGCAGCCCCTGCCTTTTTTTCCAGTCTGGCGTTTGAGGCGCTGCAGTACCTGTTCGGAATTGGGGCATCCGATATTACGGATCTGCTCGGCAATACACTCGGCGGAATAGTCGGGATTTTATTGTTTGGGCTATTGTCAAAACTCCTTAAAGGGAATACAATAAAATTTATCAACAGCATTGCAGCTATCGGAACGTTTCTTATGGCAGGGTTGATAACCGTTTTAATTGTGGCCAACAGATAATCGGCGGGGAACACGCGAAGCGATCTTTTTGGGGAAACGGCAGGCTGCAGAGAAAGGGGTACGAATGGAACCGTTAAATCAATTGACAGAATGGGTGAACCAATCCCGAAACATCGTATTTTTTGGCGGCGCAGGCGTTTCCACCGAAAGCGGGATTCCCGATTTTCGGAGCGTAGACGGGCTGTATGAGCAGCAGTACGACTATCCGCCGGAAACCATCCTCAGCCGTTCATTTTATGTAAAGAACAAATCGGAATTTTACCGGTTTTACCGCAACAAAATGCTTTACCTGAAAGCAAAGCCCAACGCCGCCCACAACAAGCTGGCAGAATTGGAACAGGCAGGCAGATTAAAGGCTGTGATCACGCAGAACATCGACGGTTTGCACCAGCGGGCAGGGAGCAAAGAGGTTCTGGAGCTGCACGGCAGTGTACATCGCAATTACTGCATGAGCTGCGGCAAATTATTTTCCGCAGAATATGTCCTGGAAAGCCGGGACACGCCGTTATGCGATGAATGCGGCAGAGATATAAAGCCGGATGTCGTATTGTATGAAGAAGGGCTCGATACCGCCACCCTGCAGAAAGCCATTTCTTATATTTCCGGAGCCGAGATTCTGATTGTCGGCGGAACGTCTCTTGCCGTATATCCGGCGGCAGGATTAATTGATTATTACCACGGAAGCAAGCTGGTATTGATCAATAAAACCGCCACACCCATGGACAGCAGGGCAGATCTGAAAATAGAAGGAAAAATCGGCGAAGTGCTGTCGCAGATAACGGTTTCCTAAAACGGCCGGGAAGGGAGAAGTGCAATGCAGTTTGAAATCGGGGACATCATCCGGCTGAAAAAGAAGCATCCCTGCGGCAGCTTTGAATGGGAAGTGCTGCGCGTAGGGGCGGATTTTCGCCTGAAATGCACAGGCTGCGGCCATCAAATCATGATTGCCCGCAAATTAGTCGAAAAAAATCTGAAAGAAATCCGAAAACCGCTTGATTTACAATAAAGACTATGCTAGTATATTTGTTTGTGAAAAACTATATTCCTTGCTCTTTTTTCGAAAAAGGGCCAAGAGACCAAAAGGAGGTACAACTGCATGAACAAATATGAATTATCGCTGATTGTGAATGCAAAGATCGAAGATGATGCCAGGGCAGCTACAGTCGAAAAAGCAAAAGAGTACATTACACGTTTCGGCGGGACTGTAACCGAGGTAGAGGATTGGGGCAAAAAGAGATTAGCCTACGAGATCCAGAAAATGCGCGAAGGCTTTTATTATTTTATCCAGTTTGAAGCCGATGCCGCCGCACCTGCACAGATTGAGCAGCGTGTCCGCATTATGGATAATGTTCTTCGTTTCTTATGCGTTAGAAAAGACGAGGCATAAGCAGAAAAGAGGAAATATATGAATAAAGTAATTCTTATGGGACGGTTAACCAGAGATCCGGAAATTCGTTACTCCCAGGCGGAGCAGTCCATGGCAGTAGCCAGGTATACGCTTGCGGTAGACAGGCGGTTCCGCCGCGACGGAGATCAGCAGACGGCAGATTTTATTAACTGCGTGGCATTTGGCCGCCAGGGTGAGTTTGCGGAAAAATACCTGCGCAAAGGTATGAAAATTGCTGTGACCGGAAGAATTCAGACCGGCAGCTACACGAACCGGGAAGGCCAGAAGGTTTATACCACGGATGTGGTTGTAGACGACCATGAATTTGCGGAAAGCAAGGCAGCCAGTGAAAACAGCGGCGGCTTTGTTCCGATGGATCGGCCGTCGCCGGGCGCTGCGGCAGGGGACGGCTTTATGAATATTCCGGACGGAATAGATGAGGAGCTGCCGTTCAACTGACAAAGATGTCCAACACAATGAACAGGAGGAAATAAAAATGGCTTTTAATAAAGATGGCAAAGAGGGCGGTTCTTTCAAAAGAAGGCCCATGCACAGAAGAAAAAAAGTCTGCGTGTTCTGCGGCAAAGATAATGTGATTGATTATAAAGACACCAACAAGCTGAAAAGATATATCTCCGAAAGAGGTAAGATTTTGCCGAGAAGAATCACGGGGAACTGTGCAAAGCATCAGAGAGCTCTTACGGTTGCGATTAAAAGAGCGCGCCATATTGCGTTGATGCCTTACGTAACAGATTAATGAAAGAAGGAAGCCGGCTGTCTGAAACGGACGGCCGGTTCTTTTTTAACGTCACATTCGAGGACGGCCGCGCAATGACCGCATAATTGGCAGGAAATTGTTCCGTACCGCT
>CAMSEJ010000327.1 GCA_947057405.1 uncultured Roseburia sp. | reverse complement strand
CATGTTCGGAGTTTAATCCCACGCGCCGCAGCATCTCTATAATAATATCGTAACGTTCTTTTTTGTCCGCCGCCATCTTGTGTACGTCAATCGCTTCGCCTACGATATCCCCAATCGTCATACGGGGATCCAGGCTTGCATACGGATCCTGAAATACAATCTGCATTTTCTTGCGGTACGGAAGCATATCCGCAAACTGCTTTTGCTCCACATCGAAAATCACCTGATCGTCGTAGACAAAACGCCCTCCGGTCGGTTCATACAGACGCAGCAAGGTACGCCCCGTCGTCGTCTTCCCGCAGCCGGACTCGCCGACCAGCCCAAGCGTTTCTCCTTTGTATATGAAAAACGACACGTCGTCTACCGCCTGGACATATTTTTTATTCTTTCCGAACCCGCCGGCAGGAAAATACTGCTGTAAATGCTCCACCTGTACTAATTTCTTACTCATTTGCGGCGCCTCCCTCTAATTGCTCTTTCTGGTTCAGCCAGCACTGGGTATAATGGATCTCTCCGAAATTCGTAACCGGCGGCATTTCCCTTAAACAGATCTTCATACATGCGTCGCACCGCGGCGCAAACGGGCATCCCGCAGGCGGATTTAATAAATCCACGGGTGTTCCTTCAATCGGCACCAGACGCTCATGCTCCTTGCTGTCCAATCTGGGTATGGAACGGATTAACCCTTTCGTATACTGGTGCTTCGGGTGATAAAAAATATCCTCCGTTGTCCCGTATTCAATAATCCGCCCCGCATACATAACGGCAATCCGCTCGCACATGCTTGCCACTACGCCGAGATCATGCGTAATCATAATGATTGCCATACCAAGCCGCTCCTTCAGATCCATCATCAAATCCAGAATCTGCGCCTGAATCGTCACGTCCAGCGCCGTCGTCGGCTCGTCCGCAATCAGAAGCTTCGGCTCACAGGCAAGCGCGATGGCAATCATCACCCTCTGGCGCATCCCGCCGGACAATTCATGCGGATACTGCTTTAGGCGCTTCTCCGGTTCATTGATTCCGACTAACTCCAGCAGCTCCTTCGCACGCTCTTTTGCCTGCGCCTTATTTTTATCCGTATGGAGCAAAATTGCTTCCATGATCTGATTTCCTACCGTATAAACAGGATTTAAGCTCGTCATCGGATCCTGGAAAATAATCGAAATCTCATTTCCCCGGATCGCGCGCATTTCTTTTTCCGACATCTGTTCAATCTGATGCCCGTTAAAGAACAGGCTTCCTCCGGTCAGTCTGCCCGGGTGCGCCGTAAGGCCCATCAGGCTGTACGCCGTAACGGATTTGCCCGAACCGCTTTCTCCTACAATCCCCAAAACCTCGCCTTTTTTCAGTTGGATCGATACATCGTTTAATGCTTTTACTTCTCCCGCCGGAGTGAAAAAAGAAAGCCGTTCATTTTTTATATCAACCAGATATTCTGACATGTAAAACTGCCTCCTTTAATGTTTTAATTTCGGGTCAAACGCATCCCTCAGCCCGTCGCCAAGCAGATTGAAGCTTAAGATAATCAGACTGATCAGCACCGCCGGGATAAACAGCAGGTACGGGTATGTATTTAACCCGTTCAGCGCGTCGTTTGCCAGGCTTCCGAGGGACGGAAGCGGAACCGCAACACCCATTCCCAGAAAGCTTAGGAAGCTTTCCGTAAAAATAGAAGAAGGAATCTGTAAGGTCGTGGTAACAATCAGCGTACCGATACAGTTTGTCAGCAGGTGCTTGCGGATAATCTTGCCGCTGCCAACGCCAAGCGCCCTGGCCGCCGTCACGTATTCGCTCTCTTTTAACGTCAGAATCTGGCTTCGCACCATACGCGCCATCCCAACCCAGTAAAGCAGTGCAAATACAATAAAGATACTGATCAGGTTGTCGCCGATGACGCCGACCCATCCGAACCCCGGCACGTCCTTTAAATGCGCCAGCGGCTCTTTCAGTGCAAATTTCAAAAGTACGATCAAAAGGATATCCGGTATCGTATAAATAATATCCACCAGACGCATCATGACCAAATCGACCCATCCGCCGAAAAAGGCGGCAACGGAACCGTACAAAGAGCCGATTACCAGAATAATGCAGGTAGCAATCAACCCGACCATAAGAGAAATCCGGCTTCCCATCATCACACGGATCGCGTAATCACGTCCCATCCGGTCCGTCCCGAAAATATGCGGAAATACCCGTTCCCCCGCTTCGATTCGGGCCTGCTCCTCCGCCGAATATTCCATCGGGGCAAGATGGTTCGCCCCTTTCATCTGCTCCTTATAAGAGTATGGATAAAATGCCGGAACAATAAACGAAAAAATCATCACGAGCACAATTACCACAAGGCTCACCATAGCGACTTTATTTTTCACCAGGCGGCGGAAGCCGTCCTTCCAGAAGCCGACGCTTTCGCGCATTATGACCTGGCTCTGCTTTTCTTCATCAGTAGCCGGAAGAAAATCCTCCGGATTTAACTTCATCTGAAAACTCAATGGATTTGGTTTCATCATCTGCTTACTCCTTACTTCAATTTGATACGCGGGTCTACCAGCTTATATACAATATCCACGACTACGTTCATGATAATAATGAGCGTCGCCAGGAAAATGGTAGTTCCCATAATCAGCGTATAATCCCGTCCGCTGATTGCGCCGATAAACTCTCCGCCAAGTCCCGGGATAACGAAAATCTTCTCCACAACAAAGCTGCCCGTCACCGTATAGGCAAGCATCGGCCCGACATAAGTAACAACCGGAAGGATCGCGTTCCGCAAAGCGTGTTTGAACAAAATCCAGAATCCCGTCACGCCCTTTGCCTTTGCCGTGCGCATGTAATCCTGCCCGAGCACGTCAAGCATGGAAGAACGCATCAGACGCATGATATACGCCATCGGATAAAACGACAGCGCCACAACCGGCATAATATAATGCTTCCAGCTGGTAAGCCCCATCGTAGGCAAAAGCCAGATCGGAAGAGCACACGTCTGAACTCCAGTCACATGGCATGAT
>CAMSEJ010000326.1 GCA_947057405.1 uncultured Roseburia sp. | reverse complement strand
AGCACAACAGTAATTCTCCCATATCATCCTCCCTCTTTTTATATGGTGAGCGTGTGTTCCCATCCTTGTTCCGAGCTTTTAATAAACCCGCCAAACCCCATATCACGAATGCAGATACGGATCCGGTCTACCGCTTCCGGCTTTAGGGTGATCCGCAGACGCGTCGCACGGTTTTCCCGCTCCGGCATTCCGGTCAGCTCTAAGGACTGTACAATGGCGGTTTTGCTTTTGGGCGGCTTCAGCCAGAACTCGACCGAAGGGCTTCCGTCCAGGATCACCTCGCATTCGCCGTATGCTTCATACCAGTTGTCCCCTGCTCTAATCAGCGAAAACATCTCCTGCCGTCCTTTGTTTTCTACCTTTAAGCCGATGTTTACTTTCACTTCGTCATCGCCCATGTATATATAAGGCCATGCTTCCGTTCCCGCCTTTGCCGCAGCGGCGTAGCATGCGCCTTTGCTGAACAGATTTTTACCCATAAAGGCGCGCCTGCCCGTACAGATGACGGACAGGGATTTTTTCATCCAGCCGCCGTCAAAGCCGTCGCCGATTAAGTAAACGGCCGATACATACCTGCCCGTAAATGCCTGTTTTACAATTTCCGCAAACTCTTCGTCCCGGTTTTCCAATATTGCGCGGTACCGGTCTTCTCGGATGTCCACAACCTGCGGAACGGTCTTTCTGTCGCGGCTCAGCTGCCAGAGCAGCAGTTTTTTGGAGGTATAATAAAAAAGCGCCGTATCGTGTGCGCACAGCTCCAAAGGCTGGCTGTATGCGTAATAATAAAAGCTTTCTCTGTAATCAAGTAAAATCAGCCTGTCCGGCAGAAGTCCCTGCCATGCCGCAAACTGCTTAAAGAGCCTGCGGTACTCCAGGTTCATATTTTCCACGGCAATCGCAATCCTGTCCGGGCACTGTTTTGTCCCGTCCTGTGTCATAAGCCCGGTGAGCATTGCCACAAACAAAAACAAAAGCTCCGCCGCTTCATATGTCTGCCCGTCAAGCTCTGCGGTTTCTGCAAAAAGCGCTTTTTTTAAAAGCCCCTCGATACAGGCCGCCCCGGTCTGCCTGGCGTATGTTCTTGCTTCTTCTCCGTACAAAAACCCGTCGCGTTCGGGTTCCTTTGCGATACAGACCGGGATCTGATAAATTTCGCTCCCGGTTACCATGCTGAATGTGCCCGGCTCCGACATTCCCTTTGTATATTGGCTTACCATCGCAAATTTGTCGTTTATGTCAATGCCGATATATTTCTCTGCCATGGCCACTCTCCCTTTGTTTTGTCAGATTATGGTAAACAAGCGCTCTGCGGCGTTGTCTAACTGCTCATATTCGAGCATTTTGGCGCGGAAGCTGTCCGTATGGCCAAGCGCCCGCTGCCGTATGATTTCGTTGAGTTTTTCGTACCGTCCTTCCGGCACGGCGCCCTCTCTGGCCTGATAGGAAAGCATCCCGCTTTCCGTCAGCTCTTCTTTGCCGTCCGTTTCTTCCGAGATGTAGTACTGAAGTGCTTCCCCCCGAAACAATACCACTTTTTTCACAAAAATCCCATCGTAAGATTCTGCCATTTCTTCCACGGTATATGCTCCGCCCTCCTCTTCCCGACGTTCCCCTATGGCGGGTTTATCCTGTGCTTCGCCCATTTGCCCGATGCGTATGGAATGAAGCTTTACCCGGCTGTGCCTGCGGGAATGGTATTCGATAAAGCTTTTATCGTAAAGCTGGTATTTCTGAATCAGATACTGGCCCAGATTCTTATAAAACGCAAAATAGATGCCCTGGAAGATATATTTTTTTAAGAGCTCTTCCGCAAGGCGTTCTTCCCGTTCCCGAACTTTAGGATGCATGGCGTAATATTTTAACAGCTCCAGCTCGCATATTACGTCCATCCGGTGCCCGTCCTTATAAAAATCGCGCAGGGTCTTATAAAAGCCGTCCGGCAGCAGCATGCCGCCCACAAAGCTGTGATGGGAAAAATAGGTCATGTATGCTTTTTTTAACAGCGGGCTGCCTGCCGTTTCGTAGCTTTGGTATACGCTGTCGATGCAGTCGACAAACCCGTCCGTATACATCATCTGCACTAAAATACGCTCCGCCAGTTCCTGCGTGCCGATATAAAAGGCACGCGCACACTGAAACACCTCTACCATATGCTTGATGGGCCCCTGGTAATACCGGCAGAGGTATTCAAGCATGGTATCGTTGTA
Source organism: uncultured Roseburia sp. (assembly GCA_947057405.1). Classification (GTDB taxonomy): domain Bacteria; phylum Bacillota; class Clostridia; order Lachnospirales; family Lachnospiraceae; genus Roseburia_B. Next base: position 802 of record CAMSEJ010000326.1, on the reverse strand, counting down.
TTTGCCGCCCAGAAACGTATCGGCACAGTATTTCACCAGCGTTTCGTTTTCCGCAAATTCCAGCTGTCTGATCCGGCTGTTTAACAGGCGGACCCGCAGGGCGGACGGAAGCGGCTCAAGCCCGTAGACCTCCGCGATCTGGTATGCCTGCTCGTACAGCTGTTTTTCAATGCAGATTTCCAGCACGAATCCCCGGTCTTTCGGCTTCATATAGGAAAAATCCACCTGTTTTAACTCTTTTTGCATCTCCTCTGTCCGATCCGACACGTACAAAAGGCAGAACAGCTTGGGAAACAGGGCGGCTTTGTACGCCGGGCTGACCCGGCCGCTTTCCATAAACGCATAAAAGCAGGGCAAATCTTTTTCTTCAAACAGCTCCTGCGCACGGCGGTTTGAAAAATAATGCAGTAAGCACGGCAGGCTGCCGGGCGCACGGCGCATACACGCCCTTAAATGCCTGCCCGGATACATCAGCTTTTCCAGCTGATACGGGATGCCGCTGCTGTAACGGTTCCCGTAGCTGTCTTCCAACAGAATGCTGTAGCAGTTGGTGTAAATCGGAAAATATGCCTCGCCGTTTAAAACGGATACCACAATGGGGCCATCCAGTACATCCTGCAGAATGACGGCTCTTGCGGCGCGCGGATCAAAACAGGTCAGCCTGTGCACAAACAAAACCCGCCCTGCCGCTTCCGCAGATTCCGGAAAATGAATCCCGTGGGACAGCACGTCTTCGTATACGACCGCCAGATTATCATCTGCATGCCCAAGCGCCATCTGCCCGTAGGCAAATTTTTCCATT
>CAMSEJ010000325.1 GCA_947057405.1 uncultured Roseburia sp. | reverse complement strand
GTCTGCAAAAAACTCGGAGGAATTGCTGTTGCCCTCTAAAATACCGGTGATCACCAGCTTGCCGTTGCAGGTAACATTCCCTACAATCCTTCCGCGGATATCGACCGATCCGTCGGAAGCGATATCGCCTTTGATGTTTGTCCCTTCCGTAATTACGGTTACTTCATCGGAAATTGCATCCGGATTTACCCCGGTTACCTGCTTTGCGGGACCTGCCGCCATCATTTCTTCGTTCATTCTCTTCCTATCCTCCATTGTCGTTCTGATATCCGCCCCTCTGGCATCCCTTGCAAATTCCCGTTCAAAATTCCGTGACGCCTTCTCAGCCGACGGGGCTGCCGGCGTTTCCGTAACCTGTTCCAGTAATCCGTTTAATTTGGAAAGCTCGGAGCTGGTGTCCACGTCTTCCAAATCAAGCGTATTAACCAATAAATCATCATCGCTGCCCAGGGTATCATCGCCTTCTGCGTAATCATCCTCCCCGGGAATCAGGTCATTGACCGCCTGGGAAAAATCATCTTTAAATTCCTTAAAAAAACCCATTTCATATCCTCCATTTTCTAAATATCTGTTACAAAGAATCTACTGCGGTTCCACGCTTGCCGCCGCAATATGCTGGACCACAGTCGTGTCCTCATCTATAGGTAATATTTCAGCTCCCATACCCTGTAATGCTTCAATCATCGGCTCTAACGACTTTACGGTAGATTCCTTGGTTTCCGCATCGTGCATAAGAACAATAGATGTCTTATATTTTACCACATCCGACAGTACGTTTTCAACCAGCTTCTCCGGCGTATACGCCTGTGCCGTGGCATCCCCGCTAGCTACGTTCCAGTCGAAATAGGTAATGCCGCGCCCGTTTAAATAACGGATAAACTCCTCCATGTCCACGTCGCTGACCTGGTTGCTGCTGCCGCCGGGAAAACGGTAATATAAACATTCTTCCCCGGTTACCTCAAATAAATAATTCTGGATCTCGGAAAAATCACGTTCAAATGATTCGAGCGAGCTATACAGGGAACTGTATTTGTGGGAATACGAATGCATTGCCAGCGTATGCCCCTCGTCCACAATCCGACGGTACAGTTCCCTGGACTCCCCGTCTTCCCTGCCGACGACAAAAAACGTGGCTTTGATCCCGTGCTCCTTTAATATATCTAAGATCCGGCCTGTATTGGGGCTTGGCCCATCGTCAAAGGTCAGGTATACTTTGTGGGCATCGCTTTCCCGGGCCAGATTTTCCTTCTGATTTACCGCCTTTGCAATACTGTAATCCTCTTCGTCTGCCTGCGTGCTCCCTTCCAGATCCAGGTATGCGCTCTCTTCCGCGTCCGCTCCCGTCTGATTGGCATCCTCTTCGATCTGCCGGCTGACGGTAAAATTCTCAAGCAAAAACTGCAGATCCTGTTCCAGCACATGGACTTTGTACAGTAAAACACCGCAGATTACCATTGAACCCACAAGCCATATGCCTATCATGCTGATTAACGCCATCTTAATCCGGGCAACACGCCTGCGCTTGCTGCGCTCCTGCTTTAGCCCTTTCGCAGAATTCTCTTCCATATATGACCTCCCCGGCCCGGATATTTTATACAATGATTCTTTTCCATTGTACCATATCTCGTTTCTTTTGCAAGAATTATTCCAAAATTTATTCCTCCGGCAGAATTTCTTCCGTCATGGGAGTCAGCACCTCGTCTCCCGAAGCTTCGGTTCCGTCAGGCTCTTCTGTCCCTTCCAGCTCTTCGTCCTCACCGTAATACTCCTCTTCCGAAACTTCCTCGACATTGGCATTCTCATACAAAAACTCCAGGGCTTTTCCCCTGACAAGCAGCGTCATAATCGAAACTTTTCCATAATCTGCCGTAAAATCATCCAGAGAATCGTATCCGTACTCCTCCGCCAGCTCTTCGGCTTCTTTCGTATAACTGCCGGCCGTCACCATAAAACCTTCTTTCTCGGCAATTGCCTGTGAAACCAGGATATCGTTCACCGATTCAAGCGTGATGCTGTCCAGATCGTCCTCACCCATAAAATCCCGAATCAGTTCCTCCAGTTCCACCCCGAACATATCCGCATACTGCTGGTATTCTTCCATCACAGAGGTATAACATGCGTCGTAAAGCTCCTGGGGATACCCGTTTATCGTCGCGTTTGCGACCGCCAGATCCAGCGCGTCCTCTCCTGCGCCCGAAGCAGCCTCCTCCTGCGCAGAAGCAATCAGCTCCTCCCGAAGCGCCTCTTCATACGCCTCCATGGTATCGTATTCGGTGTTCTGCGCCACAAACTCGTCGGTGTACTCCGGAACCTTCACTTCGCTGACGGAATTAATCCGGACGGTAAATTCCGCCGTCTTTCCGGCTTCCTCCTCGTAAAAATCCTCCGGAATCGTCATCTGAAACACAATATCCTCTCCGATGTTCTTCCCGATCAGATTCCTGTCAAACTCTTCGCCAAACAGCTCTTCTTCTCCCAGCGTCAGCTCACACTCCTCCATTGTACCGCCGTCAAACTCTTCGCCGTCTATCAGTCCCTTATAGTCAATGGACAGGTAATCCCCCGCCTGTGCGGCGCGCGTCACCTCATTGTATTCCGTACTGTCGCTTAACATCTCCTCAATGCTGAGCCAGACATCATCATCCGACACGGACGGGACCGGATATTTTACGGAAAGACCCTTATACTCCCCTAATGTCACATAATCACTCGCTTTGTAATCCAAAAACACCTGTGTTTCTGTATCGGCAACCGCTTCGCCGGGTTTTTCCCCGGAACCGCCGCTGCCGCCGCAGCCTGCAAGAACACACATCCCGGCTCCCAAAAGCAGCGCTGCCGCGCATAATTTCTTCTTCATACGTAATTACCTCTTTCTTCCTTGTTCTTTTTGCATAGGCATAATATAACATACCTGTCAAATGAAAATCAATGGCTTTTTTGTCTTTCCCGTTCTTATTCTGCTATTTCCGGAATATAATTATGTTTTTCTCTGTCACTTTATGAAAATTTCCGCATACGTTATT
>CAMSEJ010000324.1 GCA_947057405.1 uncultured Roseburia sp. | reverse complement strand
TTGAAAATTCCATCCGGCTGGTGGATCAGGGAGCGGCGCTGTCCGTTGCGACAACGGAATCCCTGGCAACGGGCGTGTCCGGCGCGCAGAAATCAACCCGTCTGGTGGAGCGGATTGCGGAGTCCGCGATGCAGCAGTCGCAGTCGCTACGGGAGCTGACAAACGGAATGTCGCAGATCTCGCAGGTCGTACAGCTGAATGCGGAGACGGCGGAGACGACGGCGTCGGCGGCAGGCGAATTGAACGGACATGCGGAAGAGCTGCAGAAAGCGGTTTTACGCTTCCGGTTAAGAAAAGAATAGGAGATGCAAAATATGGCACCTGGCAGAAATACTGCTTTGTTTGAACATGCACCGGTGTCTTCGGCGGTGATAAAACTTGCGGTTCCCACAATTATCAGTTCCCTTGTTATGGTGATTTATAATCTGGCGGACACTTATTTTGTCGGGATGTTAAACGATCCGGTCCAGACCGCCGCAGTCACGCTTGCGGCCCCGCTCTTGCTTGCGTTTAATGCGGTAAACAATTTATTCGGCGTCGGTACGTCAAGCGCGATGAGCCGCCTGTTGGGCAAAGGGGATACGGAAGCGGTAAAGGACTGCTCTGCGTTCGGGTTTTACTGCGCATTGGCCTGCGCCGTGTTGTATGCCGTCGCCACCGGGCTGTTTCGGGAGCCTCTGGTACATCTTTTGGGGGCGGGGACGGATAATTTTGCCGCGACGGCTGCCTATCTGAACTGGGCGGTTTCGTTTGGCGCCGTTCCTTCTATTTTAAATGTCGTGTTTGCATTTTTAGTGCGCTCGGAAGGGAATTCGGTCCATGCGAGCATCGGCACGATGAGCGGGTGCCTGTTGAATATTCTGCTGGATCCGATTTTTATTCTGCCATGGGGATTCGGGATGGGGGCGGCAGGAGCGGGTCTTGCCACCTTTTTGTCAAATTGTGCGGCATGCCTGTATTTTGTGGTGCTGCTTTGGGTTCGCCGCTTATCGACCTGTGTCTGCATTGATATCCGGCGGTTTGCGTTCCGAAAAACGATAGCGGCCGACATTTTCGGCGTCGGCATTCCGGCGGCAATTCAGAATCTGCTGAATGTGACGGGGATGACGGTCTTTAATAATTTTGCAACGGCTTACGGTTCCGAGGTGGTCGCGGCGATGGGGATTGTCCAGAAGATCCAGATGGTGCCCTTACAGATTGCCATGGGGGCGGCGCAGGGGATTATGCCGTTTGTCGGCTACAATTTTGCCGGAAAAAATTATAAGCGGATGAAGGAAGCGGTGCTGTATTTGCTGACACGGGCGTTAGCCCTTATGGCAGCGGTCGTGATCGCGGGCAGCTTGTGCTCCGGCTGGCTGGTCGGACTTTTTATCAAAACGGACGCGGTGGTTGCATACGGCGCGCAGTTTCTGATCGGATTTTTGCTGGCGCTGCCGTTTATGTGCATTGATTACACGACAGTAGGCGTGTTCCAGGCAATCGGGGCGGGGAAAAAGTCGCTGCTGTTTGCTTTTCTGCGGAAAATCGCATTGGAAATTCCGGCGCTTTTTCTGTTGAACGCACTGGTTCCGCTGTACGGGATGCCGTATGCTTCCATGTGCGCGGAAGTGATCCTGGCGGCGGTTTCGATTGTGATGCTGCGCAGGGTACTGCGGGAAAATAAGGAAAAATAGGGACACACAGGAAGTTGGACGGATTGCGGGGCTGCGCCGGCAGCAAAGGAGGACGGAATGCGCATAGAAGAAATAAGAGGGCAGCTGCAGGAATTGGCGGATGAGAGCAATGCGCGGCGCAGCAGCAGTATTACGCCGAATGCCAGGCCGATCTTAGGGGCGCGCATACCCGACTTGCGCAGGATGGCAAAGCAGATTGCAAAAGAGGATTACCGGGCGTTTTTGGAGCAGTGCCCGGATGATTTGCTGGAGTGGCAGATTCTGCATGCATTTGTGCTGGGATATGCAAAGGACGACGTGGAGACGATCCTAGGATATGCGGACCGGTTTATTCCGAAGATTGGGGACTGGTGTGTAAACGACAGCTTTTGCCAGTCGTTTCGGATTGCGCGGCAGCATCGTGCGCGCGTGTGGGACTGGCTGATGCAGTATGCGCAGAAAGAGAAGGAGTATCCGCAGCGTGTGGTGGCGGTCATGCTTTTGAGCCATTTTCTGGTGGAGGAGTACATCGGGAAGGTGCTTGAGGTGACGGAGCGGTTAACGTGCGACGCGTATTATACGAAAATGGGCGTGGCGTGGTGTGTGGCCACGGCTTACGCGAAGTTTCCGGCGGAAACATATTCGTACCTGCAGAAAAAACGGCTAAAGGAATGGACGTTTCGTAAGGCGATTCAGAAGATAACAGAATCGTTCCGGGTCAGCGCGGAGGATAAGGCGCTGCTGCGAACGATGAAAAGCAGCGGCGCGGAAGCGAAAAAAAACAGGATTCAATCTTGACAAACCTGCCCATATCCATTATTATCTAGTAGTATGCCGCACAGTGAGGCCAAAGACTGCAGCCATGCAGCGCCGTAACTGGCGAGTAATGATAATAGGAGGTGCCATATGTACGCAATTATAGCAACAGGTGGTAAGCAGTATAAAGTATCCGAAGGCGATATCATTACCATTGAAAAGCTTGGTGAAAAGACCGGTGAAAAAGTTGTATTTCAAGAGGTAGTCGCAGTATCGAACGACGGCCTTAAGGTTGGCAGCGACGTAGCGAACGCAACCGTAGAAGCATCTGTCGTAAAAGAAGGCAGGGGCAAAAAGATCATTGTATACAAATACAAGAGAAAAACCGGCTACCACAAGAAAAAAGGCCACAGGCAGTCGTTCACACAGGTGAAGATTGAAAAGATCAATCTGTAGAAGAACGGGACAGCTATGGTTTTTGTAACGGTTTTGAAAAATGATCATGGACAATATATTGGCTTTGACTGTACCGGGCATGCGGGCTTTGCGGCTGCGGGAACGGATATCGTATGTGCGGAGATCGGAAGAGCGTCGTGTAGGGAAAGAGTGTGGTACCTTGTGTAG
>CAMSEJ010000323.1 GCA_947057405.1 uncultured Roseburia sp. | reverse complement strand
TTAGAATAAATCCTGTCGAAAATAAAAGCAGAGTAGGATTTGGTGCGTTAAGTGCCGTATGGACGGGGAGTTGCCATATGGACGAAAAGCCGGCAGAGGTTTGCCGGGCTTGCGGTACCAGGTCCGCATCCCGCTGTGAAACAGAATAAGGTGGTTTGCCTTTTAGCGGTAGCATTTACGATCGACACTACAGATCCGTGCTACGGAGGAAAGGAGGTAAGCCATGCAGACAAAGATGAGCGTAAAGTCAGTATCTGTTGTCGGATTTTTAGTTGCCATGGAGATTATCCTGGCCCGTTTTTCCATTCATACATGGAATCTGAAAATCGGGTTCAGTTTTATCCCAATCGTTGTGGCGGCTATTTTTTATGGTCCGGTGGCAGGCGGGCTGGTCGGGGCAATCGGTGACGTTGTTTCTGCCGTGTTATTCCCGGTTGGGGCATATTTTCCCGGTTTTACACTGACGGCATTTCTGACAGGGGCAGTATTCGGCTGGTTTTTTCGGAAAAAAGTATCTGTCCTGAATGTCGTGCTTTCCGTGCTGGTCGTGCAGGGATTGATTAGCCAGGTAATGAATACATACTGGATTTCATTCCTGTACGGAAGCCCGTTCGGTCCGCTGTTTGTGACAAGGCTGTATCAGACGGCGGCAATGAGCGGCGTACAGGCGGCAACGATTCTGCTGATGGACAGAAAGCTTTTGCCGGTACTCAAACAGTATGTGCAGTAAGTTTACGGGGCCGGGCGCCCCGGGATCCGGTTTAGAAGCGGCGGGTACTTTTCCGCCCGAACGGTAAAAAAGAATCCCCGAACTGTGTGAAGGCACGGTTCGGGGGTTTTGTTAATTTATATGCAATTGCGCATTGATTTTAGACCCGTTTTTCGATACAATGGGTTTATTGGTTTTCCCCATCCAATGCGGTTATAAAATACCGGATTTTACGATAGGATAGACTAGAAAGACAATGGAGGTTAGGATGTTGGAATTATTAAAAGCAGTATTTTTCGGAATTGTGGAGGGCATTACGGAATGGCTTCCCATCAGCAGCACCGGGCATCTGATTTTGCTGAATGAATTTATCCGGTTAGACGTGTCGGAGAAGTTTTTCAGTATGTTTGAAGTCGTGATCCAGCTTGGTGCGATTTTTGCTGTCGTCGTGTTGTTCTGGAAAGAAATCTGGCCGTTTTCCGCAAAAGAGAAGTATTGTATCCGGCAGGATACCTTTGTAATGTGGTTCAAAATCGTGGTAGCGTGCATCCCGGCAGCCGTGGTGGAACTGGGGTTTGGAGACGTGATTGAAGAACTGTTTTACAATTATCTGGTAATCGCGCTTGCGCTGATTGTATTTGGCGTGGCATTTATTTGGATCGAGAACCGGAATAAAACAAAAAGCCCGAAGATGCAGTCCATTGCAGAGATTACCTGGATGACGGCGTTTTGGATCGGCATGTTCCAGGTGATTGCGGCGGTATTCCCGGGCACGAGCCGTTCGGGCGCTACGATTTTAGGCGGGATTTTGCTTGGTGTTTCCAGAGGGATTGCGGCCGAATTTACGTTTTTTCTGGCAATCCCGGTGATGTTTGGCGCAAGCCTGATGAAACTGTTAAAATTCGGGCTTACGTTTACTTCCGCGGAACTTCTGATTCTGCTGATCGGAATGGCGACGGCTTTTTTGGTATCGCTGGTTGTCATCCGGTTTTTGATGGGGTATATTAAAAAGCACGATTTTAAGGTGTTCGGCTGGTACCGGATTGTGCTGGGGGCGTTGGTGCTTTTATATTTTACATGGAGAGGATAAGGTGGACATATGAAACCAATATTATCGGAATCAAGGTATCATCTGATACCGCTTGACGAGATCGGCGGGTACAAGGTCAGGCCTGGCATTTTTGAAATCAACGGGGCGACGGCTATCCCGGGCGGGGTGAATTTTACCATTCACTCCAACCAGGCGACGTGCTGTGAGCTGCTTTTATACCACAGAACGGAGCATGAGCCCTACGCGGTGATTCCGTTCCCGGAAAATTACCGTGTCGGGAATGTGTATTCTATGATTGTGTTTGGACTTCAGATCGAGGAATTTGAGTATGCATACCGCGTAGACGGGCCGCTCGATCCCAAAAACGGGCTGATTTTTAACAGGGAAAACGTGCTGCTGGATCCGTATGCAAAGGCGGTGACCGGGCAAAGCGTCTGGGGGCGGCGCATAGCGTCCGCAAAGAACCCGTATCATGCAAGGGTGGTAAGGGACGACTTCGACTGGGAGGATGCCAAACCGCTGCTGACGCCGTTGGAGGATACGGTGATCTATGAAATGCATGTGCGCGGGTTTACGAAGGACGCGTCTTCCGGCGTGCGAAGCCCGGGGACGTTTGAAGGCATTATTGAGAAAATCCCGTATCTTTTAGAGCTTGGCGTAACGGCGGTGGAGCTGATGCCGATTTTTGAATTTGACGAAATGAAGGATTTCAGGGAGCATGACGGCAGGCAGCTTTTGGATTACTGGGGCTATAATACGGTCAGCTTTTTTGCGCCGAATACCAGCTATGCGTCGAAGGTGGAATACAACCAGGAGGGCAATGAATTAAAGCATCTGATCAAAAAGCTGCATGAGAACGGGCTGGAAATTTATCTGGACGTGGTATTTAACCACACGGCGGAAGGCAATGAAAACGGGCCGGTTATTTCGTATAAGGGGCTTGACAACCAGATTTATTATATTTTAACGCCGGACGGCTACTATTATAATTTCAGCGGCTGCGGCAATACCTTAAACTGCAACCATCCGATTGTACAGCAGATGATTTTGGAATGTCTGCGCTACTGGGTGATTACCTACCGGATTGACGGGTTCCGGTTCGACCTTGCCAGTATTTTAGGGCGCAATGAGGACGGTTCCCCAATGAGCAAGCCGCCGCTTTTACAGTCGCTGGCATTTGATCCGATCTTAGGGAATGTCAAGCTGATTGCCGAGGCGTGGGACGCCGGCGGGCTTTACCCGGTGGGGGATTTCCCGTCCTAGATCGGAAGA
>CAMSEJ010000322.1 GCA_947057405.1 uncultured Roseburia sp. | reverse complement strand
TTACGGTAGGAGATTATGAGCTGACTGATTTGGAGAAGGATAATTTAAGACGGGTTTCCGCCGCATTTGATAAGACGATTGTCGTATTAAACGTAGGCGGTGTCATTGATACGAAGTTTTTTGACGAAATCGAAGGTCTGGATTCCCTTCTTTTGATGGGGCAGGCCGGCCAGGAGGGCGGGAATGCCCTGATGGATGTTATAGACGGCACGGTAACTCCGTCCGGAAAGCTGGTTGCAACCTGGGCAAAGGATTACAAGGATAATCCGGCAGCGGGGAAATTTGCAAAGCAGGACGGCGACAGCTTAAATGAATTTTATGAAGAAGGCATTTATGTCGGCTACCGTTATTTTGATACGTTTGGCATTACGCCGCAGTACGAGTTTGGCTACGGAAAATCTTATACGGATTTTGACATTGAAGTGACGGATGTTACGGCAGATGCCGAACACGTAACCGTAAAGGCGATGGTAACCAATACCGGAACCAAATACAGCGGCAGCGAGGTCGTTCAGGTTTATTTCAGCGCGCCGGATTCTGAGCAGGCGGAAAAGGAATATCAGCAGCTTGCGGCTTACGGCAAGACCGATGTCTTGTCACCGGGCGAGTGCCAGGCGATGACGCTTACCTATGACGTGGCTGAAATGGCATATTATAATGAAGAAAAAGCGGCGTATGTCTTAGATCCGGGAACGTATTATGTACGTGTCGGCAACTCTTCCCGCAACACCAGGGTATCCGCAGCGCTGCAGGTAAACGCAGAAAAGGTGACGGAGCAGCTTTCCAATCAGATGGAAGTTGCAGAAAACAGGGAATTGAAGGAATGGTCCAAGGCAGGCAAGACACCGTTTACCTATCCGTCAGAAGCGGAAGAGAAAGCGGCCGCAAAGGTAATTGAAATCGACAGCAGTGCGATTGTATCCGAACACAACGCATCCCCGTATGAGGATGAAACGGTTACGACCTACACGACCGATCGGTCTTATGAGCCTGTCCAGGAATATGAAACCGTAAAATACGTTGACGAAAAGGACGTGACACTGCTTGACGTATACAACGGGGAAGCGACCATGCAGGAGCTTGTGGCGCAGATGAGCTTAGAGGAGCTTGCCAGGTTAAACTGCGGCAGCGGCTGGGGCGTTGCCAATGAGAGCAATCCGATTGTAGGTTCAAATTCCGCGACCGTACCGGGGGCGGCAGGAGAAACCGTAGCTTATCAGAAATATAAAATCCCGAGTATTGTTTCCGCAGATGGCCCCGGAGGAATCCGTGTAAAACAGGAATACGAAGCGACCAATGTGGATACGGGTGAAAAGTCGAAATATTATCAGTACGCGACGGCATGGCCGGTACACTATATGCTGGCACAGAGCTGGGATACGGAGCTGGTAGAACGCATCGGACGGGCATTTGGCGTTGAATGCGCGGAGCTTAACATTACAACGCTGCTCGGGCCTTCGTTAAATATTCACAGAGATCCGCTCTGCGGCAGGAATTTTGAATATTTCGGCGAGGATCCGGCAGTTGCGGGTACGATGGCATCTGCAATAACAAAGGGCGTACAGAGTGTAGCCGGTATCGGCGCATGCTTAAAGCATTATGCGGCCAACAGCCAGGAAACCGATCGTTCCGGAACCGATTCGGTGGTCAGTGAAAGGGCGCTGCGTGAGATTTATCTCAAGGGCTTTGAAATTGCAATCAAAGAGTCCTGCCCGTCTTCCATTATGACCTCCTATAACCAGATTAACGGTGTGCCGACGGCGGATTCGTATGATTTGTGTACAAACCTGGCACGCGGTGAGTGGGGCTTTAACGGATTGATTATGACAGACTGGAACGGCGGCGTTTCCCATCCGTCTCTGTCCATGCATGCGGGCAACGATCTGATCATGCCGGGCGGTTCCTCGAAGGCAAACGAAATTGTAAAAGGGGCAGAGGATGTTGTTCCGGTATTTGATGAAAGAGGGCAGATTGGCTTAAAAGATGAAATGATGATGATGTTCGCATACAAATCAGCGGCATGGGGTGACTTTGCGGTATCCGCAAACGGGACACAGACCGTTACTGCTGTTTTGGGCGAGGGCCATACCGCAGCAGTGGAAGGCAATCAGATTTTAGTAGACCAGGAGCCGGTTTACCGGGAGTACGAAGCAATGTGGTGGGCCGGAACGGGAACCTTTAAGACACCGGTTACAACGGATGTGGCAAGCGTAGGAGAGGACGGCAAGTCCATTATTTATAAAGGAAACTATGCGGACAACAACGATATTTGCTTAGGCGACGTACAGAAGAGCGCGATCAACAACTTAAATATTATTATGCGTTCCAATGACATGGCACGTATTTACGGCACGAAGAATATGCCGTATACGCAGGAATTTGCGGCAGGATTAAAAGAATACCAGACGGTTGCAAAATCGGAGAAATCACTGTTAAGCGGTATTTTAAAGGATCAGCTGGAAGAGACGAAGAAACAGGTGGCAGAGCTTGAAGCGCTTCTCGGAGCAACGCAGGAGACGGTAGCATCTTTAAGCACACAGCTAAACGATGCGAAAGCGGAAGCAGCCGGGTTTGCGTCGGAGTTAAATACCGCAAAACAGGAAGCGGCAGGGCTTAAGGCAAAGCTGGAAACAGCAGAATCAAACGTATCAAGCTTAACTACGCAGCTTGGCGAAGCCAAAGGAACCGTCGCTCAGTTACAGACACAGCTTGCGGAGACGAACGGGGATGTCACCGGGCTCAGAACACAGCTCAGCGAAGCGCAGGGCAGGGTAACAAACCTTGAAACACAGCTTTCGGAAGCCCAGAACGGCGTAATCAGGCTGTCTGAGAAGCTGAACCAGACGGAGGGTACGGTAAGCGGCCTGACAACGCAGCTTTCAGAAGCACAGGGCAAGGTAACGAGCCTTGAAACGCAGCTGAAAGAAACAAAGGATCAGATCCCGAATTTTGAAAAGCAGCTGAAAGAAGCGCAGGATACCGTGAAGGCTCTTGCAAAGAGATCGGAAGAGCGTCGTGTAGGGAAAGAGTGTGGTACCTTGTGT
>CAMSEJ010000321.1 GCA_947057405.1 uncultured Roseburia sp. | reverse complement strand
ACCGTCTGAAAGCCGCCGTAATATGCCGTGTCATATGTACCGATTGTCCGGTCGCCTTCATAGCTTGGTGCGGCGGACATATCATAATCCGTTTTGTAAAAATGATCCAAAACGCCGGCTTCCCGGGCTGTATCCATATTTTTATATACGGCAAGCTGCCAGTCGTTCCCTTCTCCGGTGATCAATTTGTAATAATCGGAAAGCTCCGGTTTATAATCCACCGCGCCCTCCCTTGCCTTTTCCACACTGTCATACGGAATGGTTTCGGACGAATGCGGTTCCAAACGGTTGATTTCAACTACGTCGGCCCAGTTAACCCCGCCGCTTGTAATCCCCTTCCATTCATCTCCCGAAAAATAAGTCTGATCGGGACCGACATCGCTGATTGACGCCGCGCAATCCGGCGCCTTTTGCTCATCCCAGCGATTCTCCCGGGCAGCCTGCTGTGCATCGTTCGCCGCGGCCTGTTCCGCCGGAGCCGCATAGACCGGCTGTCCGACCGCCATAGAACATGCCAGTACAAATGCCATCCATTTTCTCCACTTCATAATAGCTCTCCTTTCTGGTATTAGAATATGGATATTTTACCAGAAAAAAGAAACCGGTTTCGTCGGTTTCCCTAACAAAATTCCTACTTTTTTCTACGTTTTTTCTAAAATTTTAAATGTGTTTTTGGGGAGGGGACAAAGCACGTTTTGAAACACAAAGAAACACCCGGATGATAAGATATCTCGGGTGTTTCTTTGTGTAGTCGAAAAAAGTATGGGGGGGGGATGCGTAAGGAATGCATATTATTGTCACTCTTCGTAGATTACCCAAATCTATGAAGGTATTTATAAGTCAAAAAATCGTAGATTACCCAAATCTGCGAAGGTATATATAAGCTAAAATAACTCACACTATAAGTAGTGCTGCAAAAGTAATATATATTATATATTCGCCATTCGGATTTGTCAATCATTTTCGACAAATTAAAGAGGGCACACCAAATCTTTTCTCCAAAAAAAGACTGCCGTGCCGCGCAAAAGGAAAATTAAGGGTCAATTAAGTGGTAAAGAAAAGAGCTGCATGGCAGGCGGTTGAAAAGAACTGTTCCACAAAAGATATTGATTAGGCCCTGCATGGCACAACGCCGGGAAGGAGGAAATTATGGCAAGACGAGGAGAGAACATTCGGAAAAGAAACGACGGCAGATGGGAGGGAAGGTATGTCATACGGACGAACGGCTGCGGGCGGTACCGCTCTGTTTATGCCAAAACATATCTGGAAGTTAAAGAAAAGCTGCTTGCAGCAAAGATGCATGCAGCCGAAGGGGCGCAATCCCCTCCCGCCAAACAGGCAGACCTTTTATTTGACGCAGTGGCAAGGGAGTGGCTCGGACAGGTAAAAGACACCCGCAAACAATCCACCTATGTAAAATACAGCGTCATTTACAACACGTATTTATGCAGCCAGTTAGGCAGCCTGCCGATTGCCCGGATTGATGCAGAGCAAATCAGAGAGCAGCTGCGCATTCCGTCGTCAGAAAGCACGGAAAAAAGCATTTACTGTGTGTTGAACCAGATATTAGGATATGGGGAGGAAAAATGCAGCATGCAGAAAATCAGCCTGAAAAGAAAAGGCACAAAGAAGAAAAAAGAAACGGCACAGGCCCTCACCCTGACCGAGCAGATGAAGCTCATCCAGTTTTTATATCAGGATATGGATATTTATAAATTCGGCATTCTGCTGTGCCTGTCAACGGGATTGCGGCTGGGCGAAATCTGTGCTTTAAAATGGGAAGATATTGATATGGAACTGAAATTACTGAATGTAAACCGTACCGTACAGCGAATTCCCGTTTCAGAGGGCAATGCAAAAACAAAGCTGGTAGAGGACATTCCCAAAACCGAATGCTCGCGCCGGGAAATACCGCTTTCCGAACCGCTGGCAGTGCTTTTAACCGAATTTAAAGGAACGGATCATTACCTGTTAAACGGCGCTAAGCCCATGGAACCCCGAACGTATCAGAATAAATTTAAAACATATTTAAAACAGGCTGGGCTGGAGGATACGAATTTCCATGTACTCCGGCACACCTTTGCAACGAACTGCATTGACAATGGGGCAGATGTAAAAAGTATCAGCGAAGTGCTGGGGCATTCCGATGTAAAAATTACATTAAACCGTTATGTACACCCGTCTTTCAGCACAAAACGCAGCCACCTGGATTCTCTGTTTTCTATTTATGGTCAATATAAGGGTCAGGCCTAATCTATACACCGGTATTTACCGCACAGACAGATGAATTTTCGCAGATTTGGGTAATCTACGAAATGTTTCGGTCAGTCTGCTCCATCAAGGGCGGTGAGTATATGGGTATTGAACTATTCCTACATAATCAAATTGCATATGCACAAGCAATACGGCTAATGGAAACGTCCGGGAAAGCCGCCGTTATCCATCCCACCGGAACCGGGAAATCTTTTATTGCCTTTCAGCTGGCAGAAGACCATCCCGACAGCCGGATTTGCTGGCTTGCGCCAAGTGAGTACATTTACCGGACACAGCTTGAAAACCTTTCCCATGCCCAAAACGGCAGGGAAAGGGTTCCGACGGATCATGTCCGTTTTTTGACATATGCCAGATTGATGAAAGAAACGGAGACGCAGCTGAAAGAATTAAAACCGGACTATATCATATTGGACGAATTTCATCGCTGCGGCGCCGCTGAATGGGGCAAGGGCGTACAGCGGCTGCTGGACGAATATCCCCGTGCCAAAATCCTCGGCCTCTCGGCAACGAATATCCGTTACCTGGATAACAGGAGGAACATGGCGGAAGAGCTGTTTGACGGGTACATTGCATCGGAAATGACGCTCGGGGAAGCCATTGTAAAAAACATTCTGCCTGCCCCGTCCTATGTAATGTCCCTTTATTCCTGTCAGGACGAACTGAAAAAATGGGAACGCAAAGTTGAGGCTCTGAATAATGAAGGTATCCGGCACGCAAATGAAGAGAAGATCGGAAGAGCGTCGTGTAGGGAAAGAGTGTGGTACCTTGTG
>CAMSEJ010000320.1 GCA_947057405.1 uncultured Roseburia sp. | reverse complement strand
CGGGACGACACAAAGCGAGCTGAAAGCAGAGCTGGCAAAGCTGACGTTTACCGCGCAGGTGGAAAGCGGCATTGTGCCCGCTCCGGTAAACGAAGCGTCTCTCTGGACGGTAGAAGGCTACGACGGGACGGCCGGTACTTACCGGGCGACGGCGAAGGTTTCGCTTCCGGCAGGCTTTGAATGGGCCGCAGGGGCAAGCGATACCGCAGAGGTAACGGTAACGGTGGCAGATATGCCGGCAGAGGTGGATAAAGAAGCGTTAAATACGCTTATTACACGGGCGGAAGCAAAAGAAGAAGCAGATTATACGGAAGAAAGCTTTGCCGCCTTTAAGACGGCGCTTGATGCGGCAAAAGAAACGGCGGCAAAAGAGGATGCTTCCCAGGAAGAGGTAGACGCGGCAAAGGATGCATTGCAGGAGGCGTTTGATAACCTGGCTGCGAAGAATCCGGACACCGTATTAAAGGATATCCTGGAAAAAGCCGAAGCGGCGCAGACCGCGGCAGAGGATGCCGAAAAAGAAGCGAAAGACGCGGCAAAAGCCTCCGAAGATGCAAGGGACGAAGCCGCGGCGGCACAGTCTAATGCACAGACCGCGGCAAACGGCGCGGCGGACGCAAAACAGAAAGCAGACGAAGCGCAGAAGAAGGCAGAAGAGGCACAGCAGAAAGCTGAAACGGCCCGAAGCGAAGCGGCGGCGGCGCAGGCGGCAGCGGCGGACGCACAGCAGAAAGCGGATGCGGCCAGAGCAGCGGCAGAGGAAGCGCAGCAGCTGGCGCAGACAAACCAGGCCGAAGCCGAAGCGGCACAAAGAGCGGCGGCAGACGCACAGGCAGCGGCAGAGCTGGCCTCCCGCAACGCTAAAACGGCAGAAGAAAATGCAGCGGCAGCTGAAACAAATGCCGAAACGGCAGCCGAAAATGCGAAAGCAGCGGCCGAAAATGCGAAAACGGCAGAGCGAAATGCCCTGACGGCTCAGGAAGCGGCAGAGGATGCCATGCGAAACGCACAGACCTGCGAAACAAACGCATCCGTTTCCGCAAGCGCGGCGCAGACGGCGCAGGCGGCGGCAGCGGCGGCGAAAGACGCGGCAAAGGGGTATAAAGATGATGCGCAGGCGGCAGCTGCTGCAGCAGCGGAAGCCTTAGAGCAGGCACAGTCTGCCAAACAGCAGGCAGCTGCTGCAAAGGATGAAGCAGTATCTGCGAAAGACGCAGTTACAAAAGCAAGGGACGATGCCGAAGCGGCAAAGCGCGAAGCGCTGGATGCGAAGAATCATGCGGCGTTAAGTGCAACCGAAGCATCTAATGCCAGTGCTATGGCGCAGAATGCCTATACGATGGCGGATGCGGCCAGAAAACTGGCGGAAACCTATCAAAACGGCGCCCAGGCGGCCCAGGATCTGGCAAGGGCTTACCGGGACGGCGCAGCAGAAGCGCAGCGGCTTGCCAGGGAAGCACAGGCAAAGGCAGAACAGGCGGCAAGAGAAGCTGAGGAAGCGTTAAAACAGGTACAGAAGGAAGCCGAAGGGAAGCTGGCAGCGGCGGATCAAAAGCTTACGTCAGCGGATCGGAATCTGAAAAAGACGGAAATTCTGGTGGCAAAGCAGAGGTTTAAAAACCGCAAAGCAGTGATTTTGTCGAAGAAGAGTACGAAAAAGAAACAGGCGAAGCTGAATTGGAAGTATATCAAAGAAGCAGAAGGGTATGAGATTCAGTACAGTATGAATACGAAATTTTATTCGGTTAAGACCGTTGAAGTAAAAGGCGGGGATTCGCAGACGAAGACCATCAAGGGCTTAAAGAGCGGGAAGAACTATTATTTCCGCATACGTGCGTATCGGACAATAAACGGGAAGAGAGTTTATTCAAAGTACAGCGCGAAGAAACCGTTAAAAGTTCGTTAAAGGTTTTACGGGGGGCTGCCGCAGGTTTGCGGCAGCCTCTGCATTTTGTACAGAATTTCACATAACAATGCCGAAAGTCTAAAATCTGCTGCTATTTTTACAAAATCTTTAGAAAAAGACAAGAAAATTTCACGATCTCCATATTGCTTTTACCCCATCTAACACATATAATATACAGTAGCGGCCGTCCCGAAAGATATAAAAGCCGCTTTGAAAACGCAGCAAGGCATCTTCCCACACCTGTCTGCTGTCACACGGAGGAGATTATGGACAACCACGAACCAAATAACCAGAATAACAATAACCGCAATAATAAAAACGGCCAGGTTATCATGTCCTTTATCATGGTATCGTTGTTTGCGCTGTTCATTATGAGCATTGTAACCAATAAGGTCGGAGAGCAGTTTAACCAGGAGATTTCCTACACGGAATTTTTAGAAAAAGTAGAAGCCGGTGCGGTGGATAATGTCAAATATACCGGTACACAGATCAATATCGTTTTAAAACCCAAAAAGGATTCGTCATACAAGCAGACCTACTATACTGGCATGGTAAACGACGCAGATCTGATTCCGCTGTTAAAAGCGCACAACGTGGAAATATTCGGCTATATCCCGGACAACACCTCGACCTGGATCTACAATATCCTAAGCTTTGTCGTTCCTCTGGCGCTTGTCTGGGTGCTGCTTGCTTTCTTAATGCGCCGTATGGGCGGTGGCGGCGGCATGATGGGCGTCGGCAAAAGCAATGCAAAAGTGTATGTGGAAAAATCTACCGGCGTAACCTTCAAAGACGTTGCCGGGCAGGATGAAGCAAAGGAATCCTTGCAGGAGGTTGTGGATTTTCTGCACAGCCCGAAGAAATACCTGGATATCGGGGCAAAGCTGCCCAAAGGGGCGCTGCTGGTCGGCCCTCCCGGAACCGGTAAGACGCTGCTTGCAAAAGCAGTCGCCGGGGAAGCGAAGGTGCCGTTTTTCTCCCTGGCGGGTTCGGATTTTGTAGAGATGTTTGTCGGGGTCGGCGCATCGAGGGTGCGCGATCTGTTTAAGGAAGCGCAGAAGCAGGCGCCGTGTATCATTTTTATTGACGAAATTGACGCCATCGGCAAAAGATCGGAAGAGCACACGTCTGAACTCCAGTCACATGGCATGATC
>CAMSEJ010000319.1 GCA_947057405.1 uncultured Roseburia sp. | reverse complement strand
CTACACAAGGTACCACACTCTTTCCCTACACGACGCTCTTCCGATCTATTGGCTGGAAGGACTGGAAGGGCAGCAGGGCGTCGAAGGAGTTTTTTCGCTATATCCGGCAGTTAATCCGGTTTCGGAAGGATCACGCGATTTTGCGTATGGAACGGCCGATGCGGCTTGCGGACGCCGAATCGGTGGGCTGTCCGGATTTGTCGTACCACGAGGAAAGTGCATGGATTACGCCGCAGCATTTTAACCGTAAGGCAATCGGGGTATTGTACTGCGGGAGGTATGCGGACGAGGCGGAGGATGTTTTTATCGGGTTTAATTTTTCGGATTTCCCCAAAAAGCTTGCCCTGCCAAAGCAGACCGGCAGGCGCAAATGGTATCTGGCAATGGACACGGCGGGAAAGGAATCCTTTCTGGCGGAGCGGGAAGAGGTAAAAGAAACCTGGTACAGTATGGAGCCGCAGAGCGTTTGTATTATTATCGGAAAATAAAAGGCAGGGAATGGAATGAAGGCGTGGCAGCATTTAAGGACAATTTTACACCATAAGAAATTGGTCCGGGCAGGTTGTTTCCGGGCAGGGCTGTACCGGCAGGGCATTATGCATGACTGGTCTAAATATACGCCGGCAGAGTTCTGGGTGGGTGTGAAGTATTACCAGGGGGATAAAAGCCCTCACATCGCGGAGCGGGAGAAACAGGGGTATTCCGGTGCGTGGCTGCACCACAAGGGCAGGAACAAGCACCATCTGGAATACTGGATAGACTATTCCGTGAAGGACGGCCGTATGGCGGGGATGCGCATGCCGGAACAATATGTGGTCGAAATGTTTATTGACCGGATCAGCGCGTCCAAAAATTACCAGAAGGAACGCTATACGGACAAAAGCCCGCTTTTATATTACCAAAAAGGGAAAGACCATTATATGATGCATAAGGATACGCGCAAATTGCTGGAAAAGCTTTTGCGTATGCTGGCGGAAAAAGGCGAGGATTATGTGTACCGCTACATCCGTGTGAAAGTGTTAAAAAACAAAAGGAAGGGTTTAAGGCATGTTAGGCGATAAGAAAATATTATACAGCGGGATGCAGGCGACAGGGACGCTGACGCTTGGGAATTATCTGGGCGCATTAAAGAACTGGGTGACATTAAACGAAGAATACGAATGCATTTACGGTGTAATGGATCTGCATTCCCTGACGGTCCGGCAGGTTCCGGCAGAGTTTCGTAAAAACGCCCGGTCTTTGTACGCGCTATATGTGGCGGCCGGGCTGGATCCGGAAAAAAACTGCATTTATTACCAGTCACATGTATCCGGCCATGCCGAACTGAGCTGGATTCTGGGCTGCTTTACGTATATGGGGGAATTAAACCGGATGACGCAGTTTAAGGATAAGGCGTCAAAGCACGCGGACAATGTCAATGCGGGGCTGTATACGTACCCGGTGCTGATGGCGGCGGATATTTTGCTGTACCAGGCGGACGTTGTGCCGGTCGGGGTAGATCAAAAGCAGCATCTGGAGATCACCAGGGACATTGCCCAGCGCTTCAACGCCGTCTACGGAGACGTTCTGACCGTTCCCGAGGCGTATATTCCGAAGGCCGGGGCAAAGATTATGAGCCTGCAGGATCCGCAGAAAAAAATGTCAAAATCGGACGAAAACGCCAATGCGACGATTCTGCTGTTGGATGACAGGGACAGTATATTGCGCAAGTTTAAGCGTGCGGTTACGGATTCGGGTAGCGAAGTGCGTTATGCAGCGGATAAGCCAGGAATCAGCAACCTGATGGAGATTTACGGCTGCGTGGCCGGAAAAGACATGGCGGCAGTCGAACAGGAATTTGACGGCAAAGGATACGGGGAGTTTAAAACGGCCGTAGGAGAAGCCGTTGCGGATCATTTAAAACCGCTTCAGGCACGTTATCAGGAACTGATGACGGATAAGGCGTATCTGGATGCGATGATTAAGCAGAATGACGAAAAGGCACAGGGATACGCGGTTAAAACGCTTCGAAAGGTACAGAAGAAGGTGGGCCTTACAGAGCGCATCCGTTAAGTTTTTCGTGCGAAAAAAATAAAATAAGCTAAAAAAAGGTGGAAAAGCACGCACAACATGACCGCTTCATAGGATAGATTAAGTAAGTTTTTGAGGTGCTCTCTTGAAAACTTTTTTATCCCCTCTGAATGCAACGGAAGAAAAGGAATATCTTAGTCGGTTAAAAGAGGGCGACCAGGAAGCAAAAAAGATATTGGTAGAACGGAACATGCGCCTGGTGGCGCACGTTACAAAAAAGTACCAAAACGCGGGGGAGGACATGGAGGATTTGATCTCCATCGGGACAATCGGATTGATTAAGGCGGTATCTACCTTCCAGGAAAACCACGGCAGCAAGCTGGCCACGTATGCGGCAAGGTGCATTGAAAATGAGCTGTTGATGTATTTCCGTTCTAAAAAGAAATGCTCCAGGGAGGTTTCTCTGTATGAGCCGATCGGTACGGACAAAGAAGGAAACCAGATCCAGCTTGTGGATTTGCTGGAGGTGGACGACAAGGACGTTGTGGAGCAGATGGAACTAAGACGCCAGATTTTAATGCTGTACGAATTGATCTCGTATGTGCTCGACGATCGGGAGCGGCAGATTTTGCAGCTGCGGTACGGCCTGAACAACCGGGCGTCGGTGACCCAGCGGGAAATTGCCGACAGGCTGCATATTTCCAGATCTTATGTTTCGAGGATCGAGAAGAAGGCATTGGGGAAGCTGAGGGAGAAATTTGAAGAAGGGTGAGCCTGCGGGAAACGGTAAATGCAGAATCATGATTGCAGAGACCGGGAAGCGGTTCCTGTAATATCAGAAAACGAGACGGAATTCGCTGTTCTATGGCTGATGGAACGGAATCCGTTTCTTTTTTGATTTTTACAGTACATACAAGAGAGCGAAAAAGCAGGATGATTTTCTTGTATATATAATTCAATCCATATATAATAAAATAAAGCAGATATGTGGAGGGCGGGTATTTATGGCAAGGACGGTTGGGATAGGAATTCAAAGTTTTGAAAAGCTGGCA
>CAMSEJ010000318.1 GCA_947057405.1 uncultured Roseburia sp. | reverse complement strand
AGTTCAGACGTGTGCTCTTCCGATCTGTCCCGGAATACCCAGACGTATAAAGCGGTCAGAAGCATGCTCCCGGCTACGCCGCCGACCGCGCCCTCGACCGACTTCTTCGGGCTTAGCTTCGGCGACATTTTGTGCTTCCCGAACAGCACGCCCACGCAGTAAGCGCAGGTGTCGCATCCCCACGAGCACAAAAAAATCAGCCATACAATATAGCTGCCGCGCGCCAGCATCCTGGTCTGATAGACATAGGAAAGCATCACCGCCACATAAAATATGCCGAAATACGCCGCGAAAACCTGCTCGGTCCGGTACTTCGGATACGTAAATACATAGACAAACATCAACAGTACCAGCGACCCGATTACCCATATCATCCCGTCCGGCAGAAACGGGCGGTACAGATTGGCATAAAATACGGCCGCCGCCAGATACCCGGCTATGCCCGCCGCGCTTTTTTCGATCCCCAGAATACGATAGAGCTCAAACATCCCGATTACGGAAACCGCAAACAGCGCCGCCAAAAGCACGTCCCCTCCGGCAAAGATCAGCGCCAGGGCTGCCGCCACCAGGACAATCCCGCTTAATAACCTTGTTTTAAACATTTGTTTCCTCTTTTTCCCGGATGCCGCCGTATCTTCTGTCTCTGGCACTATATGCTTCCACGGCCTGTTTTAATTCCTGTTCCTTAAAATCCGGCCACGGCGTATCCGTAAAATAAAATTCACTGTATGCCAGCTGCCAGAGCAGGTAGTTGGACAGACGCTGCTCCCCGCTGGTGCGGATTAAAAGATCCGGATCGGGAATCTCCGCCGTATCCAGATACGATGCAAATCTGGCTTCATCCAATTCCTCCGCGGACAGCCTGCCCGAATCGTAAGCGGCAAGCATCTTTTTCATTGCGCGCAGCATTTCATCCCTGCTCCCGTAATTGATGGCAATCTGTAAATTCAACCCGGTATAGCCTGCCGAAACGGCTTCCAGTTCCCTGATATTTTTCTGGAATTTCTCGCTTAAACGGGAAATATCCCCGATCACGCGCACGCGCATATTATTCTTTTTCGCCGTCCTCTGGCAGTTTTTCAGGTAGGAATCCAAAAGCGTCATCAGCGCGCTTACTTCCCCTGCCGGACGATTCCAGTTCTCGGTTGAAAATGCATACAGCGTCAGATAGCGGATGCCCATGTCATGCGCCGCCTTGCAGACGGTTTCTACGTTTTTTGCCCCCATTGTATGCCCATAATTGCGCGGCATTCCCTTTGATTTGGCCCAGCGGCCGTTCCCGTCCAGTATAATTGCAACATGGTTTGGTATCATAAAGACGTTCCCCTTTTAAAATTTATGGTAAAAACGGGGACATGCATAATGCGATGTCCCCCCTTACTTGCAAATCCATTCGTCCAAGCCGTTAAACCGTCATAATCTCTTTCGTCTTCGCTTCAACCGCTTTGTCTATTTTGGCAATGTATTTATCCGTCATCTTCTGCGCGTTGTCTTCCAGATCTTTCACTTCATCCTCGGATACGTCCCCTTTGCCAAGCTTTTTAAAGGTGTCGTTGGCATCGCGGCGGATGTTGCGGACGGCAACCTTTGCCGCTTCCCCTTTTTTCTTAATATCCTTTGCCAGTTCCTTCCTGCGTTCCTCGGTCAGCTCCGGGAATACCAGGCGGATGATCTTGCCGTCGTTTGTCGGATTGATCCCGATATCGGACGAAAGAATCGCTTTTTCAATGACCTTGACCATAGACGCTTCCCACGGCTGAATCTGGAGCATCCTCGGTTCCGGGGAATTGACGTTTGCTACGGACTGAATCGGCGTCGGCGTCCCGTAATAATCGACCCGCAGCTTGTCCAGCACATGCGGATTGGCGCGCCCGGCGCGGATTGCGCCAAATTCTTCTTCTAAATTATTCAGTGATTTCTGCATTTTGGTATCAAATGGCTCTAACCTTGCATCCATGAAAAAACCCTCCCTCAAACTTTATGATACTGTCACAACGGTTCCGTTAAAATCGCCGGAAATGGCATGTATGATGCTGTCCTCTTCCTGCAGTGCAAAAACGTACATCGGCATTTTATTCTCCATGCACAGAATGGACGCGGTCATGTCTACGACAGAAAGCTTCTGCGCAATGACCTCTTCAATGGAAATGCTGCCGTAGCGTTTTGCAGCCGGATTCTGCTTCGGATCGGAATCGTATACGCCGTCCACCGCCTTTGCCAGCAGAATACCGTCCGCTTCAATCTCAACGGCACGCAGCACGGTCGCCGTATCCGTGGAAAAATACGGATGGCCTGTCCCGCCTGCAAAGAATACCACCATATGGTGTGCAAAATATTTATTCGCGCGGTCTTTTGAAAACAGCTTGGTCATGGAACCGCATTCAAAAGGCGTAAGCACCTGCGTCATCATGCCTGCCGAACGGAAGATTTCGGATACGTAAATACAGTTCATAACCGTCGCAAGCATCCCGATCTGATCCGCCTTGACCCGGTCAATCGTCTCACTGGTGCGGCCGCGCCAGAAATTGCCGCCGCCTATCACAACGCCGACTTCAACGCCCTGATCCAGAAGCTTTTTGACCTGAAGGGCTACTTTTGTCACCGTCGGCTCGTCGAAACCGGTCTTTTTGCTGCCTGCCAATGCTTCCCCGCTTAATTTCAATAAAACCCGCTTCATAGATTAATTTCCTTTCTTCTCGTCAAAGAGGCCCTGTACATCAATGTCGGCATAGGTCTGTGAACAGAAACCTTCAATTACAGCGCCGTTGTTGATCTGTACGGACCGGGACTTGATATTGCCCATAACGACCGCGGAAGTATCCACAACAACCGGACCCTGTACGTCAATATCACCCTTGATTGCCCCTGCAATGACTGCGGAGGATGCCGTAATATTGCCGATTACAACCGAACCGATGCCGATCTTAACCGTACCCGTGCTGTTTACCTCGCCTTCCACCTTTGCAGCGTCCGCAAAGAACTCGGATGAATTGCTGTTGCCCTCTAAGATACCGGTAATGACCAGCTTAGATCGGAAGAGCACACGTCTGAACTCCAGTCACATGGCATG
>CAMSEJ010000317.1 GCA_947057405.1 uncultured Roseburia sp. | reverse complement strand
TCTTTCGCCCGTGTCACTGCCACGTAAAACATCCGCCGCTCCTCTTCCATGTCCGGCAGCAAAACCGCTTTTTTGTAAGGCGTCACCCCTTCGTTCACATCTATTATATGTACTACGTCAAACTCCAGCCCTTTCGCGCTGTGGAACGTTGCCAGCGTCACGGCATCCTTCTGCCCCGGCTTTTCATTCTCCCTGCCGTATATCTCCTTAAGCTTCTTCTGATAAGACTCAATATGGGAAAACCATTCCTCAAACGTATCAAACTCCCTGCTCCCCTCCTGCAGCGCATCCAAAACTTCCGTCAGCCCTTCCTCCTCAATATTGCGGTACGCAGCATACTCCTTTAAAAACCCGTCATACCCGACCGCTTTGCGGATATAATTTACCGCCGCGAACGGACGCATCCCGCCAATCGCCCGAATATCTGCCAAAAGACGTATAATCCGCTCTTCCACCCAGGGCTGTTCCGCATAAAACGCCTGCCAGGCATCAAATGAAACCGTTTCCCCCGGCAGACTGTCACGGCTTAAATACCGCTTCGGCCGGTTCATAATCCGAAAAAAATCCTGCCGCCTGCGGCCTCCCTGCGCAATGCAAAGATACGCGTACAAATCCTTTGCAATAAAATGCTCATAAATATCCGGAATCCGGTCTTTGGCGGCAAACGGAATATTATACTCCGTCAGCTGTTCCATCAAAAGCCTCGCCTGCGTATTCGTCCGAAACAAAACAGCCGTCTCCTCCAACGCCGCTTCACCTCCACAGATCCGCTCCACCAGCTTCCGGTTCGCTTCACGCTGCGACGCAAACCGCTCCACCGTAACGGAATGCGCCTCCTTTTTTGCCGCCCGGAGCTCTTTGGCAAACCGGTTTTTATTATGCCCGATAATCCGCTCCGCCATCTGTACGACATCCTGCGGGCAGCGGTAATTTATCGAAAGCTTCACGATTTGGACATCCGGATAATCCTTCGGCAAATGCAGCATAATCTCCGGCTTTGCCCCGCGGAACCGGTAGATGGACTGATCGTCATCCCCCACGGCAAACAGGTTATTGGCGGGCGCCGCCAGCATACGCACAATATCATACTGCAGCCGGTTAATATCCTGAAATTCATCAATTAAAATATAACGGTATTTTTCCTGCCATGCCGCCAGAATATCGTTTCGCTCCAAAAACAGTTCATAGGTATACACGAGCATATCGTCAAAATCTATTTTCCGCCGCCGTCTTAAAAACTGTCCGTACTCCTTTTCCACCGTACAGAACACCTCCTGCGAAACGTTCATCGGATAATAGTGTTCCGAACGGATCCGGCTGTTTTTCAAATAACTGATTTCCGAAAGCAGTCCCTGTATCAGCTCGCCCTCATCATCGTATTCCAGCCGCATGGAATGCACGAGCTCCCGCATAAACTGCACCTTTTCTTCCTCCCGGATGATGTTGGAGGCATTATAATGGTACGCATGTTTTAATATCATAAAAAATACGGCATGGAACGTGCCAAATGCCACGCGCAGGCCTTCTTTTGGCATCCGCTTTAAAAAACGCTCTTTCATTTCGCTTGCCGCTGCCTTGGTAAATGTGATTACCAGGATATTGGACGGATCCACTCCGGCATCCCGGATCAGATATGCAATCCGTTCCGTAATCACCGTTGTCTTACCCGACCCCGGTCCTGCAAGAACCAGCATTGGCCCGTTCTTATGTGCTGCTGCCTGTTTTTGGCTGTTATTCAGATGACGAATCATGGGAATTCCCCGTATCCGAAAGCTCCAGCAGCGCAATCCCCTGACCGATCCTCCGCAAGGACTCCTCTTTCCCCAATATCTCCATAATCTCCGTCGCGCCCCCCGGCGTCATCTGCTTCCCCGACACCGCCGTCCGAAGCGGCCACAGCACATACCCGTTTTTATAGCCCTTTTCCTTCACAAACGCCGAAATCACCCCGTAAAGCGCATCATTGCTGTAATCCTCCTGCCCCTCAAGCACCGGCAGAATCTCCTTAAGCACCGCAAGCGACGTCTGCTCATTCGTCTTCATCTTCTTATGCGTATACAGTGCCGTATCGTATTCCGGCAATTCCTCAAAGAAATCGATATGTCCCGCAATATCCGCAAAAATCTCTATTCTGGTCTGCACAAGCCCCGCGATTTTCCTCAAATCATACGGCTTTGTGACCGTCTCCTTAATATAAGGCTCCGCCAGCTCAAAAAACCGCTCCGGATCCATCGCTTTCAAATATTCCCCGTTCATCCACTTAAGCTTTGTCATATCAAACACCGCCGGGGACTTGCTCATGTGGCGATAATCAAATGCCTCCACCAGCTCCTGTAAACTGAAAATCTCACGGTTGTCCGACGGACTCCAGCCAAGCAAAGCCACAAAATTAATAATCGTTTCGGACAAAAAGCCCTGATCCACCAGATCCTCATACGAAGAATGCCCGCTGCGCTTGCTCAGCTTTTGATGCTCTTCGTTGGTAATCAGCGGACAGTGTACATACACCGGAACCTCCCAGCCAAACGCTTCGTACAGGCGGTTATATTTGGGCGAAGAGGACAGATACTCATTGCCCCGCACCACATGGGTAATGCCCATCAGATGATCGTCTACCACATTCGCAAAATTATACGTCGGATAGCCGTCGGATTTGATCAGGATCATATCGTCCAGTTCGGCATTGTCCACCGTAATGTCCCCGTAAATTTCATCGGCAAACGTCGTTGTCCCGGTACGCGGATTATTCTGACGGATGACATAGGGGATACCGGCGGCAAGCTTTTCCTCCACTTCCTCTTTGCCGAGATTCATACAGTGCTTGTCATATAAAATGATCTCCTTGCCCGCGATTTCCTGCTTTAAGCCCTCTAAGCGCTCCTTGCTGCAAAAACAGTAATATGCCTCTCCTTTTTTTACCAGCTGCTTTGCATATTCCAGATAAATGCCGTTTTTCTGGCGTTCGCTTTGAATGTACGGACCCACACCGCCGTCCCTGTCCGGACCTTCGTCGTGTACTAAGCCTGCGTTAGATCGGAAGAGCACACGTCTGAACTCCAGTCACATGGCATGATCT
>CAMSEJ010000316.1 GCA_947057405.1 uncultured Roseburia sp. | reverse complement strand
AGCATCCGGTCGGCTTCTCTGAATCTCATGTATGTTTCCTCCTTACAATTATATATTGACACGTAATTTGCGTATTGTAAAGGGGAAAATATGAAAAAATATACGTATTTTACGTAGATATTATATGCGGATTTTGGGAAAGTATACAGACTGGCAGCAGGATGAGCCGTCAATATTCGCCCACAAGTGGGGTGTTGTGGTCAAGCATTTTTGTAATACTTATGGCTAAAAAAACAGTTTCTATGTTTAAGATGCAGTCCGTGCCTGATAGTGGGTGCGGTATCCATTATAACTGTGGGGTCGGATATGGTTACACGTGACATAAGCAAATTTTTCCACCGTCTGATACAGCATTTGCAAAGAGAGGCAGGAAAGCCACAACTTGCACAAATGCAAACGTGGGTTCGTAAAGAAAAAACACTTGACACCCCTCCTGTGCTGTGTTATCCTACCCAAGGTGGTAAACATGGAAACAAAGCTAAAGCAGGCATACCTCTACGACTTTTACGGAGAATTGTTAAACGCACATCAGCGGAGCATATACGAAGCATTCTTCTTCCAGGATCTTTCCTTAAGCGAAATTGCCGAAGAAGAAGGCATCAGCCGCCAGGGCGTGCACGATTCGGTCAGGCGTTCTAAAAAAGCGCTGGAAGAATACGAAAACAAACTCCATCTGGTAGAGAAATTTTTATCCGTCCGCGAGCGGATTGGCGAAATACGCCGTCTGGTGCATTCGTTTGATGCGGGCGCTCAGGAATCGGAGCAGGAGTATGCGCTGCATCTTAATACCATAAAAGCGGAAATCGACCGGATTTCCAATGAAATTTTAGAGGAGCTGTAATATGGCATTCGACAATCTGTCCGAGAAACTGCAGAATGTATTTAAAAACTTAAGAAGCAAGGGAAGATTAACCGAAGATGATGTAAAGTCTGCCTTAAAAGAGGTCAAGATGGCATTGTTGGAAGCCGACGTCAACTTCAAAGTAGTAAAGCGGTTCGTAAAAACCGTCCAGGAGCGCGCAATCGGCCAGGACGTGATGAACGGCTTAAACCCGGGCCAGATGGTGATTAAGATTGTAAATGAAGAAATGGTTTCTTTAATGGGATCGGAAACGACCGAAATCGCCATAAAGCCCGGAAACGAAATTACCGTAATTATGATGGCGGGCTTACAGGGCGCGGGTAAGACAACCACAACGGCCAAAATCGCCGGCAAGCTAAAGCAAAAGGGCAAAAAACCGCTCCTTGCGGCATGCGACGTATACCGGCCCGCCGCGATTGACCAGCTTAAGATCAACGGCGAAAAGCAGGGCGTGGAAGTGTTTTCCATGGGAGATAAAAATTCCCCGGTCAACATCGCCAGGGCGGCCGTAGAACATGCGCAGAAAAACGGCTTTCAGGTTGTCATTATAGATACCGCGGGGCGGCTCCACATTGACGAGGGCATGATGGAGGAGTTAGAGGCCATTAAAGCCGCCGTGGACGTATCTCAGACGATCCTGGTCGTGGATTCCATGACGGGCCAGGATGCGGTCAACGTCGCCAGCACGTTTGACGAAAAAATCGGCGTAGACGGCGTGATTTTAACCAAATTAGACGGCGATACCAGGGGCGGCGCGGCGCTTTCCATCCGCGCGGTGACCGGCAAGCCGATCCTCTATGTGGGCATGGGGGAAAAGCTTTCGGATCTGGAGCAGTTTTACCCGGATCGGATGGCGTCCCGTATCCTTGGCATGGGCGACGTGCTGACTATGATTGAAAAGGCGCAGGAAGCCATTGACGAAGAGGAAGCCAGGAAACTGGAACAGAAAATGAAAAAAGCGGAGTTTGACTTTGACGACTATTTAAGTTCGATGAGCCAGATGAAGAAAATGGGAGGGCTTTCAAGCATCCTTGGCATGATGCCCGGCATGGGGCAGATGAAAATGCCGGAATTTGACGAAGCGGAAGCCGAAAAGGGGATGAAGAGGACGGAGTCCATTATTTATTCCATGACGCCGCAGGAGCGGCGCAATCCTTCCCTTTTGAACCCCAGCAGAAAGCGCAGGATCGCAAACGGCGCCGGCGTGGACATTGCCGAGGTCAACCGCCTGGTAAAGCAGTTTGAACAGGCGCGTAAAATGATGAAGCAGCTTCCGGGCATGATGGGCGGCGCAGGCAAACGCGGCCGGCGCGGCAAATTTAAGCTTCCGTTTTAACAGATGTGGTTAAGGCAGGTTCTGCTTTAATTATAAATGGCGGCGGCGCGGTACTTTTGCGGCCGGCGCAGACAATCAGGATTTAGGAGGTGAAATGAGATGGCAGTAAAGATCAGGTTAAGAAGAATGGGAAAGAAAAAAGCTCCTTTCTATAGAATCATTGTAGCAGATTCCAGATCTCCCAGGGATGGAAGGTTCATCGAGGAAATCGGAACTTATGATCCGACCAGGGATCCCAGCGAGTACCGCGTAAACGAAGAGCTTGCAAAGAAATGGCTTGCAAACGGCGCACAGCCGACCGAGACAGTCAGCAGGATTTTCAAAGCGGCCGGGATCGAAAAGTAAGCGGGGGTTGAGTGATGAAAGAATTAGTGGAAGTAATTGCGAAATCACTGGTCGATTATCCGGATGAAGTTGTCGTGACCGAAGAGGAAACGAGCAAAGCCATTGAGCTGAAACTGCATGTGGTGCAGTCGGACATGGGCAAGGTAATCGGCAAACAGGGATGTATTGCAAAAGCAATCCGTTCCGTTGTGAAAGCAGCAGCTTCAAAGGAAGACAAAAAAGTTACTGTGGATATTGTGGAGAAGCAGTAACCAATTTTTTGCAGGAAGGAGGATTCTATGGGTAAAAAACCAACCGTATTAATGATTTTGGACGGATTCGGGTTAAACAGCGATTCCAACGGCAATGCCGTAGCGCTGGCCGAAACCCCTAATCTTGACAGGTTAATGAAAGAATGCCCGTTTGTAAAAGGGAATGCCAGCGGGCTTTCCGTAGGTCTGCCGGACGGGCAGATGGGCAATTCCTAAAGATCGTAAGAGCACACTTCTGAACTCCAGACACAAGGCATGATCTCGTAAGACGTCTTCTGCTAGAAAAGTGGGGGG
>CAMSEJ010000315.1 GCA_947057405.1 uncultured Roseburia sp. | reverse complement strand
AACGATGACATGAAAATCAATGGTTATCTTATTCTCGTTGTTCACGGTTACATTAATGCCATGGGTTAAATAATCCTTTTTCAGCAGCCGCACCAGCCCGTCCTTCATATTGACTGCCGCCATCCCCACAATCCCAAAGCATTCCACCGCCACCGAACCCGCGTAAGTTGCGATGACCTCATTATGAATCAGGATTGTACCCAGGGGTGTTTGCATTTTTCCTCTCATATTTTGACCTCCATCGTATTTACCAGCCAAAAAACCAAACTGTCATATTCATTATACCCAATTTTCCTAAAAAATCAAACCATATTAAAAAAATATAAAAAATTTCTTGCATTCTCAAATGCTATCTGCTAGAATAAGTCTTGTTATGAGTTTACAGGGTATGAAGTAGGCTTAGTAAAGACAAGGAGGTGCGACGATGGCAACGTGTTCAGTTTGTGGTAAAGGCGCTCATTTCGGCATTAAAGTGAGCCATTCTCATAGAAGATCGAATAAAATGTGGAAATCCAACATCAAACGTGTGAGATGTAAAGTTAATGGCGCTTCTAAGAGATTATATGTTTGTACTTCTTGCTTAAGGAGCGGAAAAGTAGAACGGGTATAAGAATAGTGCCATGAGAATCCTGTATTTACGACAGGATTCTTTTTTGCGCAAAAAAACGGCAGATGCTGTTCAGCAGCCGCAGCAGAACAGGTAATAGCCTAAAAACATGCAGGCGCAGATAATCAGAAATCCCAGAAAATCACTGGGAAGGATCCACATAAAAAGCATGCCGAACCCGATGCAGAACAAGGAATATCCGATGACTTTTTTCATTTTTCCGTAACCCCGCAGAACCGTTAAATATATGTGTAGTATATGCGCGGGGGCACAAGGTGTATACCTGGCGTTTTTCGCCCCTTATGCCCCGTAAAGCCGCCCGTTGTCCCACCGCTCCTTCGCATACGCCACATCCCGCTCCATCTGCTCTCTTAGCTCGTCCAGCGACCGAAACTTCTTCTCCGGCCGCACCGAATCCAAAAATTCCACCCGGATCTTTTTTCCGTAAATCCGACGGTCAAACTCCAGCAAATGCGTTTCCACGCCGACGGGATTTTCCCCTTCCACGGTAGGCTTGCATCCTACGTTCGTGATCCCGCCAAACAGAACGCCTTCTGTCCCCGGTTCCCCGTATACCGCCGTCCTCGTCAGATAAACCCCAAACGGAGGCAAAAGCTTTTCCTTTGGTGCAATCAGGTTCAGTGTAGGAATCCCCAGCAGCGGCCCGCCGATTTCCTTCCCGTGCACGACCGTCCCCTGCACAAAATAAGGATATCCCAGCAGACGGTTCGCCTTTATAAGCCGCCCCGCCAAAAGCTCCTCCCGGATAAACGTACTGCTGATCTCCCTGCCGTCCGCTCTGCACTTGTCCGCCACATAAAGAGTAAACCCCAGCCGTCCGGAGAGCTTTTGCAGTAGCACATGATCGCCCTGCCGGTTGTGCCCGAACCGAAAATCCGTCCCCACCGCAAAGCTTTTGATATGCAGGCGGCGCACAATAAGCTCCACAAACGCTTCCGCCTCCATCCGCATAATTTCCGGTGTAAACGGACATTCGATCAGGTAATCAATTCCGTGCTCCGCAAAAATCTGCGCCTTTTCCCCGTTTGTCGTAAGCAGCTTCCCTTCCTGCGGCGCGTAAAGCCGCCAGTTCGGCGGCGTATCAAAGGTAAAAACAGCGGTTTTTAACCCCTTCTTTTTCTGTTCGTCCAGATATTTTAACAGGCACTTGTGCCCTTTATGGATGCCGTCAAATTTTCCGAGGGAAACGGCGGTATCTTCCGAAATCTCAAAATCTGTCGTATGTCTGATATATTTCATCTCTTTTTCCCACCCAAATGTTATAAAAACATCTTCTTCGGCCGAAGCAGCCCCGTTTTTTCATCGAAATAAAACAGGCCGGTAAATACGCCTGTTTCATCATACATCCGGTACAGCCCGGGCAGCAATTCCTGCTTTTGCCGGATCCTTCCCGCAGGCAGGCTTCCGCCGTTGTGCAGAATCTTTTTTGTTCCGGCCAGGGCGTCTGCGCGCGGATAACATTTAAGCACCCGGTCCGCCGGAAGCAGGATGTCGGCAAGCTGCCGTCCGTCTGGGTCGGCGTTTCCTGCAATCCGTTCGATTTCCGCAAGGCGCAGAGCATCCTGCAGCCGAAAACCGCCGGTCTGAACGCGCAGCAGCCGTTCCATACATCCGCCGCATCCGGCCCGCTCTCCGATATCCCGGCACAGGGTGCGGATATAGGTTCCTTTGGAGCAATGAACCCGTATCGTAATAACAGGCAGGCAGATGTTTGTCACCTCAATCGAAAAAATCTCGATTTCCCGCGGCTTACGTTCGATCTCAATGCCCTGCCTGGCCAGATCACAGAGTTTCCTGCCGCCCACCTTTAAAGCCGAATACATCGGCGGAATCTGGGCCTGTACACCGACAAACTGCCGGATCAAAGCGGGAATATCCGCTTCTTTTAACAAAACCTCCCGTGTTGTCAAAATAATGCCGGACAAATCCTGGGTGTCCGTGGTAATCCCGAACCGGAGCACCGCTTCATAAACCTTGTCTTTTTCGGTCAGGTATTCGCACAGCTTCGTTGCTTTTCCCACACAAACGGGCAGCACGCCTTCGGCGTCCGGATCCAACGTTCCGGTGTGCCCGATTTTTTTCTGTTTTAAAATACCGCGCAGCTTTGCCACCACGTCAAAGGAGGTAAAGCCGGCTTCCTTGTATACGTTTATAATTCCGTCCATATTCCTGCCTCAAAGCTGTTTTTCGATTTCGTCCGCAATGATCTGAATGATTCTGTCCGGATCGCCCGACATGGAAAACCCGGCGGCACGCACATGGCCGCCGCCGCCGAATTTCGCGGCAAGCTCGGCTACGTTGACCAGGCCGTTGGAGCGTGTGCTCACTTTCATTGTCCCGTCCCCGGTTTCATACAGGAATACGGCGGCTTCCACGCCGCTGGTCACGCGAAGCTGATTTACAATCCCGTCTAAATGGCGGGGCAAAACCGAAAATTCGTCCATATCCTGTTTGGTAATCACGCTTGCAATCATCTT
>CAMSEJ010000314.1 GCA_947057405.1 uncultured Roseburia sp. | reverse complement strand
TCACCGTAACCGGTAATGCGGACGGCATGTATTTTGTGGTTGTGGTATACAAAACGACCGGTTATATCAGCAGCTACAAAGTAGGCGGAAAGGTGCTTTTAGAAAACGGTCCGGTTCCGGATTATTACCGTGCGCCGACCAGCAATGATACGGGAGGATATTCTGCAGCATTGAGGGATGCGGCGGAAAATCTGGTCTTAACCGGCGATATTACGGTGAACAAATCGGAGAAGACCGTATTTATTCACGTGCCGGGCTTTATAAACGGCATTAACTCAACGAACAATATCGAATATATCATTTATGGGGACGGCAGGATTGTGGTAAACAACACCTTCGTTCCGACCTCCGGAGTGGGTACGATTAACAAAATCGGTATGAAGATGACAATTCCGAAGGATTACGAGAAGTATACGTATTATGGAAAGGGACCGCAGGAAAACTATCCTGACCGGAATACGGGAGCAAGACTGGATGTTTATGAAAGTACGGTAACGGAGCAGTTTGAGAGCAAACGCGTAAAACCGCAGGATTGCGCGAATCGTACCGGAGTCAGGTGGGCGGCGCTTACGGCAGAGGACGGCACAGGGCTTTTGGTTTCTGCAGCCGAAGAAATGGATACGACCGCATTGCACTATAAGGCAGAGGATCTGGCGTCTTACAGGCATCCGTATCAGGTTCCGAAGCAGGAAAATACGATTCTTTCTGTAGCCCTGGCAACCAGAGGACTCGGAAGTGCAAGCTGCGGTCCTGGCCCGTTAGATAAGTATATTATCCAGCCGGGAAGATCCTATTACCAGACTTTTAGTATTACGCCGATTACAAAAGCAGCAACCAGCCAGGATATGACAGATGTAAGCAATGTAAATGTAAAGGATCTGATGCCGCTGACCGGCATTAAGGTAGGCGGAAAGGATCTGGATTTTGCTTCCGGCATGACGGATTATAATTATACCTATTTCAGAGGAACACTGACCGAGCCGCCGAAGGTAGAAGCGGTGAAGGCATCGGAGGATGTAGAGGTAACGATTACACAGGCAGAACAGCTTCCGGGAGAAGCCACGATCAAAGCGGTATCTCCATATGGAATTGAGCAGACCTATACCGTGCATTTTATCGAAACCAGCCAGCTTTATATTTCCGATATGGACTGGGAGGTAAACAAGAGCGGATACCATCAAAACGCAAGGGATGTCTGCGGCTGCGGCGCGATTAATGAAATCGCATTATTTGTAGACGGAACAAGGACCTCATACGAAAAGGGCGTTGGTATGCATGCGACTGCAGAGATCGCCGTCCGTATTGAAGGTATGGGATTGGATACGTTCTCGGCACAGGCCGGTATTTCCGCCTGCCAGACCGGAGACCAACCGAAAGTTAATTTTGTAGTAAAAGGCGACGGGGTAGAGCTGTTCCGTCAGAACGACGTCGTTGCAAGGCAGTCTGTGCCGGTTAATGTAAATGTAAAAGACGTAAAACTGCTCACTTTACTTGTGGAAATGGGTGAGAGGGATGCGAACGACCATGCAGTCTGGGCAGACGCGAAGCTGACCGTTGGCAGCGGAGAAGAAAAACCGATCACTGCAATCAGGACAACAGAAGACGAAAAGGCATTAGAAGAAGGGGAAACCTATCAGATTCAGGCATCCGTAGAACCGTCCGATACGACAGACAACAGGAGCTTAACCTATACCTCGTCGAATGAAGCGGTTGCAACGGTAGATAGCACGGGCAGGGTAACCGCGGTCGCAGAAGGCGAAGCAGTGATAACCGTAGCCAGCACGGCAAGGCCGGAGGTAACCGCACAGGTGAATATTACCGTCAGCAAGGGGATTGAAATCGGGCCCAATGATCCGGATCCGGAGAATCCTCTGCCGGCCGGCAAGAAATACGCACAGAACGATTTCAACCTCACCATTACCAATGATGAGATGCCGACTGACGACGGTTCCAACGTAGAGACTTTAATCAACCAGGGCAGCTTTGACGGCCTGTTCAACGGTTCCATTGGGCGTGATTTTGAGCTTCTGTGGAATGTTGAAGGCAACTGGGTAGACGGCAAGCTTCCGTCTTACATTAAGGTACCGTTCATGATTCACTTAGGCATGAAGGAGCCGGGACCGGTCAGCCAGATTGCCCTACACAATGCCAACAGGGCAAACGGATATGTAACCGCCATTCAGGCCAAGGTAAACTATGCGGACGGCACATCCACCAAAGAGCGCGTCCGCAAGCTGGAAGGCGACGATCATACGCAGTACCCGGACAACTATGCATTCGTACTCAAATATGCCGACGGCAAGGATGTGGCAAGCATCGACGTAACGGTATTACGTGCCATCGTAGGTACTACGGGCGTAGTAACGAAGAACATGGCTACCCTTGCAGAGCTTGAGGTATTTGGTATTTTAGACAGCTCCGAGTTTGAAGAAAAGCTGGATCAGTACAGGGCGGTAACCAACCCGAACGGCCTGTATACCACAGCGACCTGGGAAAAATTCCAGGAGGCGCTTGCCAATGCAGAGGAATTAGTAGGCAGCACCGATCAGACAGCCATGGATAATGCCGTAAAAGCTATGGACAGGGCATTTGGCGCATTAAAGACCAACCGTGAGGTGCTCGAAGCAGAGTGCAGGAAGTATGAAAGCACACAGAACAACGGAACTTATACTAAGGAAAGCTGGGAAGAATTTGAAAAGGCATACAGGGCGGCGAAGGATCTTTTAGGCAATGAGGCGGCTGCGGGTTCCGATCTGGAGAAAGCGCTTGCCGATTTGAAGAATGCCGCATCAGCCCTGGTACGCATCGATCGTTCGCAGCTCCAGGCAGAGTACAGCCAGTACAGTGCCCTGACCAATGAGGACGGGACCTATACTGATGAGAGCTGGGCAGCATTCCAGAAGGTATTAAACGATGCAAAGGCCGTATTGGACAACATGGATGCCGATCAGGCAGCCATCGATCGGGCAGCCGCATCCTTAGAGCCTGCATATGCGGCGCTGGTAACAAAGCGTTCCCATATAGAAACCGAAACAGGCAGGCTGGAATCCATTTCCAATGCAGCCAATACCTATACGGCGGAGAGCTGGAACGCATTCCAGGCAGCATTAGCCAAAGTAAAAGCCATA